>NZ_JBHWBS010000004.1:93206-122517 GCF_042735655.1 Streptomyces sp. NPDC059567
GGGGCGGGCGCGGTGGGCCGCTCGGGACGGCTCGGAGGGGGGGCCCGCCGGTCGGGGGGCGGGCCCGGCCCGCGCCGCCGCCGCCGGCCCCGGACCCACCCGCCGGACGGCCCGGTGGGTGGGTCCGACGAGGTCCCCACGTCCCCGGACCGGCCGAGCGCACCTCAGTGCATGCGCCCGCCGCGCTGGTGCGAGGGCGGGTCGGGCCCAGACCTCTGGCCGACTCCGACGGCGGGTCGGGAGCCGGACCCCACGTCCTCCGGGCGCCCCGCGCGCGGGTGCGACGACCTGTCCGGACCCACGTGCCGAACGGGACCCGCGGGCGCCCGCGCGGTCAGGCGGGACGGCCGGGGTCCGGCGTCTCGCGGCCTGTCTTGCGCAGAGCCTGGGCGAGGCCGGAGCGGTCGGTGCCGAGTTTGCGGTAGACGGCGGAGAGGAGCTGCGTCACGGCGGCCGCGTCGGCTTCCAGGGCGGCCGCCGCGTCCTCGCCACGGACGGTGAGCTCGGCGGCGGCGAGCTCACGCGCGGTGAGCGTGTCCGTGCCGGCCGAGTGGAGCGTGCGGGGCCGGAGCCCGGCGGCGGTGAGCTCGGCGCGGGCCTCCTCCCCCAGGCCGTCCGCGCCGCAGGTCTGGGCCGCCTCCAGACCTCGGTAGAGGTACTCCGCGGCCTCGTCCGTGCGGCCGGTGCGGCGCAGGGCGGCACCGAGGGCGACGAGGGAGCGCGCCAGCTCGTACGCGGCGGGCGACCGCTCCAGCCAGTCGACGGACTCCTCCAGGAGCTTCACCCGCTCGTCGCCGCCGGCGACCTCCGCGGTCACGCGCAGCGCCTGGCCGATCGCGGACGGCGCGCCGTACTGGCGGGCGCGGGCGACCGCCTCCAGGGCGGTCTCGCGGGCCCGCTCGGGGGTCTCACGCACCTCGGCGAGGGCGAGGTGGAGCTGCCAGGGGCACCAGGCCGGGTTGCGCATCCCCCGCGGGTCGAGGCGGCGGCCGACCGCGGCCAGCTCGGCCGCGGCCTCCTCGACGTGTCCCCGGGCCAGGAGCAGTTCGGCGTACACGGTCTGGGAGTCCGGGAAGGTCACCGCGGCGGGGAACGGCTCGCCGAAGTCGTGGGTACGGGCGATCCGGTCGGCCTCCTCGACCCGCCCGCGGGCGAGCAGCACCTCGACCATGACGCCGACGGCGTACCACTGGGCGGGGGTGCGGGGGCCGACGCGCTCGGCGAGGCGCAGTCCCGCACGGACGAAGTCCTCGGCCTCGACGAGCCGGCCGCGCCGGTAGCGGATGTAGCCGAGGAGGGTGTACGCGAAGGAGAGGTGCGCTCCGCGCCAGCCCTGGCGCTCGAACTCGGCGGTGCCGGCCGCGAAGAGCTCCTCGGCACGGCCGGGCCGGTCGGCGTAGAGGAAGGTGAGGGCCACCAGGACCGGGACCTCGAAGCCACGGCTCTCGTCGGCCCAGCTCAGACCGCCCTCCAGCGCGCGCTCGGCGTGGCCGACGGCGACGGCGGAGGGTTCGGCGCGCAGGGTGGCGTCCCAGGCGCGCAGGCCGATGACGTACCGCTCGGTGAGGTCGCGGCCGGTGAGCCGGTCGGCGAGCCGGGACAGCCGGCGGGAGCGGGCGGGTGAGTCGGGTTCGTCCGCGCGGAAGGCGTCCCACATGAACTTCTCCGCCTGCATGCGGAGCCGGCTGCGGGCGTCGGTGGTGAGCCGGGACTCGCGCCCGAGGAGCTCGGAGGCCTCCACGAGCCGGTCGCTGTGGGCGAGGACCTGGGAGAGCCGGTAGACGATGCCGTGGCGCAGGGCAGGGTCGGAGACGGGCTCGGCCAGGGCGGCGCGCAGGTGGTTGACGGTGGTGGCGGGCTCGGTGAGGAGCGAGGCGCTGCCGAGCTCGAAGAGGACGGCGGCGCGGTCGTCGTCGGCGGGCGGTTCGCGCAGGGCGCGGGCGAGGAAGCGGCGGGCCGCGTCGGGAGCACCGGCACGCAGGTTCTCGTGGGCGGCGGCGCGCAGCTGTTCGACGACCCAGGGGTCGCCCTCGGGGTGGGTCTCCAGGAGGTGCCGGGCGGCGGCGCCGGCACCGAGGCCCGCGTCGATGACGCACCAGGCGGCCTGGCCGTGCAGCGCGACGCGGGTGGCGGCGGGGATCGCCTTGTAGACGGCGGTCGCGATCAGCGGGTGGACGAATTCAAGGGTCTCGGTGCCGGCGAGGATGCGGGCGTCGCGCAGGCGCTCGGCGCAGTCGGCGACGGCTTCTCCGCCGAGTCCGGCGACCGCGCCGGCGAGCTGCGGGGAGATCTCGGTGCCGAGGACGGCGCAGGCCCAGGCGAGGCGGACGGTGGCGGTGCCGAGCCGTTCGAGGCGCGCGGCGAGTCCGCTGCCCTTCGCGGCGGCGGCGAGGTCGCGGAGCTCGTGGGCGCCCTCCGCGGTGGGTTCGAGGCCGCGGTCGCGGACCTTGGCCGCGAGTTCGACGGCTTCGAAGGGGTTCCCGGAGGTGACCGCCCAGCACTCCCGGCAGAAGGTGTCGTCGGCGTGGGCGCCGACGCGGTCGCGCACCAGGCGGGCGATGGCGGAGGAGGTGAGCGGTTCGAGCCCGAGGGGCCGCTGCCCCGACCGCCGGCCGGTGAACTCCTCTCCGGTGTCGGGAAGTTCGTCGGGGCGGTAGGCGACGACGAGGAGCATCGGCAGCTCTTCGGCGCGGGGCGCGAAGGCGGAGAGCCAGCCGAGGGACTCGGGGTCGGCCCAGTGGGCGTCGTCGAGGACGACGACGAGCGGGGCGCGTCGGACGGCGAGGTGGGTCAGGACCCAGTCGAGTCCGTCGCGCAGCCCCTGCGGGTCGGGCGGCGCGCCCTCGCCGGCGGTGCACAGCCCGAGGGCGGGGCCGACGATGTCGTACCAACTGCCGAGCTGTGTGCGGAGTTCGGTGTCGGACGAGGCGGCGAGCTGGGGCTGCAGCAGCTGCCGGGCGACGTGGAACGCCACCTGCTGTTCCTGGTCCCCGCCCCGGGCGGAGAGCACGGCGCAGCCCTTGCCGGCGGCGCGCCGCCGGATCTCGGCGAGCAGTGTGGTCTTCCCGAGTCCGGCGGGCGCGGCGTAGGCGAGTATGCCGCCGCGCGGGGTGCGGATCCCCCGCGGGCCCGGAGGTCCGGCGTCCGGGCCCACTGGCTGTCCGGAGGCGTCCTGGCCCTCGCGCGGCGTCCCGGCGTCCGGAGCCGCCGGCGCCATCCGCCGTGCGACGCCGTCGTGATCCTCGCGTGCCGCGCCGACGTGCCGGGCCGCGCCCCTCAGCAGAGGCAGCCGGTGCCCCTCCGGTGCCGGCTGCTCCGTGTCCTCGCGCGGAAGCGGGACCCGCTCGGCCGAGGCCGGCTGAGCCGGCCACGGGTCGTCGCCTCCGAGACCCGTCAGCAGGTTCAACGCCTCTTCCGCCGCGGCGAGTTCGTCCTCGCGCTCGAAGAGGCCGAAGCCACGGCGGCCCGCCCTGTCGCTCCGTACTGTCACGTTCCACCCCCACGCCGGGGGCGCACACCCGGCGCGCGGATGAGTGCGGCCGGGCCGAGGCCCCGCGAAGATCCCAGCGTACGCCGGTAGGCGCCCCCTGTGACCCTTAGACGGAAGACCGGGTGGCCCGCTCCGCGAGGCGGTGCAACACGGTCAACGCCTCGTCCGCGCGGGCGTGTTCGACGAAGAGGTGGTCGTGGTGGAAGCCGGCCACGACGTTGCAGCTCAGCCCGGCGTCGGCGAGTTCGCGAGCGACGGCGGCGGTGAGTCCGACGGCGTCGAGGGCGGAGTGGACCCGCAGCGTGATCCAACCGGCCACATAGTCGTACGCCAGAGAGGCCGCATCAGCCTCCTCCTGGCGTACGACCAGGGTGAGCCCCTCGCGCTCGGCGACGGTGGCGACCGGGACGACGCCCGCCGGAGCGGGGCCGTCCACGGTGACGAAGACATAGCGGCCGGGGTTCAGTTCCGGCCGCATCCCGGCGACGAGCCGGGTCAGATCACGCTCTGCACTCATGATCACCACCCTAGGACGGGCGGGACCACCAGCAGCGATGACAGCGCGTCAGGTCAGATCGAACTCACCTTCGCGGGCGTTGACCACGAACGCCCGCCACTCGGCCGGGGTGAAGATCAGCGACGGCGCCTCGGGCCGCCCTCCGTTACGCATCGCGATGAAGCCCTCCACGAAGGCGATCTGGACGTCGCCCGCGCCCTGGCTGCTCGACCGCCAGTCGGCCTCGCTGAGGTCGAGTTCCGGCTTGTCCCAGCCCGCGAAGGCGTGCTGGGTGGTGGTGCTCTCCGCCACGTCCGTGCTCCTCCCGCATCCCGCAACATCGTCGTCCGAGGGCTCAGGGTAGCGAGCGGCACCGGGTGCCGACAGACCTCAGGCCGCCGGCGGCCGGTCCCCCACGAGCCACATGGAGAAGAACTGCGCGCCCCCTCCGTACGCGTGTCCGAGCGCCCTTCGCGCCCCGTCCACCTGGTGTTCGCCGGCCTGCCCGCGCACCTGGAGCGCGGCCTCCGCGAAGCGGATCATTCCGGAGGCTCCGATGGGGTTGGTGGAGAGCACGCCGCCCGAGGGGTTCACCGGCAGGTCGCCGTCGAGTTCGGTGACCCCGGCCTCGGTGAGTTTCCAGCCCTCGCCCTCCTCGGCGAAGCCCAGGTTCTCCAGCCACATCGGCTCGTACCAGGAGAACGGGACGTACATCTCGACGGCGTCGATCTCCCGGCGCGGGTCGGTGATCCCGGCCTGCCGGTAGACGTCGGCGGCGCAGTCCTTTCCGGCCTGCGGCGAGACGAAGTCCTTGCCTGCGAAGAGCGTGGGCTCGCTGCGCATCGCGCCGCCGTGCACCCAGGCGGGCGGCCGGGGCGAACGCTCGGCCCCCGCACGGTCGGTGAGGACCATCGCGCAGGCGCCGTCGGAGGACGGGCAGGTCTCCGAGTAGCGGATCGGGTCCCACAGCATCGGCGACGCCTGGACCTTCTCCAGGGTGATGTCGTGCTCGTGGAGATGGGCGTACGGGTTCTTCAGCGCGTTGCGCCGGTCCTTGTACGCGACGAGGGAGCCGACCGTGTCGGGGGCTCCGGTGCGGCGCATGTAGGCGCGGACGTGCGGGGCGAAGAACCCGCCCGCCCCGGCGAGGAGCGGCTGCTGGAACGGGACCGGCAGGGACAGGCCCCACATCGCGTTCGACTCGGACTGCTTCTCGAAGGCGAGGGTGAGGACGGTGCCGTGCACGCGGGCGGCCACCAGGTTCGCGGCGACGAGCGCGGTGGATCCGCCGACGGAACCGGCGGTGTGGACGCGGAGCATGGGCTTGCCGACCGCGCCGAGGGCGTCGGCGAGGTACAGCTCCGGCATCATCACGCCCTCGAAGAAGTCGGGGGCCTTGCCGATGACGACGGCGTCGATGTCCGCCCAGGTCAGCTCGGCGTCCTCCAGGGCGCGCAGGGCGGCCTCGCGGACGAGTCCGGCGATGGAGACGTCATGCCGGGCGGCCACGTGCTTGGTCTGGCCTATCCCGACGACGGCGACTGGCTCCTTAGGCACGGTTCTCCCCTTCCAGGACGGCGACCAGGTTCTGCTGCAGGCAGGGGCCGGAGGTGGCGTGGGCGAGGGCGCGGTCGGAGGCGCCCCGGTGGATGCGGGCGGCGGCCTCGCCGAGCCGGATGAGGCCGGCGGCCATCATGGGGTTGGCGGCGAGCGCTCCGCCGGACGGGTTGACCCTCACCCTGTCGTCGAGGTCGAGGGCTCGGCGGAGCACGACCTCCTGGGAGCTGAACGGCGCGTGCAGCTCGGCGGTGTCGACCGGCCGTTCGAAGGCGCCGGCGCGTTCGGCGGCGAGCCGGGTGGAGGGCGAGTCGGTGAGGTCGCGCACCCCGAGGGCGTGGGGCTCGATCCGGTGGTCCATGCCGCGGATCCAGGCGGGCCGCTCGCATAGCTCCCGGGCCCTGTCCCCGACCGCGAGGATCACGGCGGCGGCGCCGTCCCCGATGGGCGGGCAGTCGCCGGTGCGCAGAGGACCGACGACGTACTCGCCCTGGGGGCGGGCGCCGGGCAGCTGGGCGTGCGGGTTGGCGCTCGCGTCCTCGCGGCTGCGGGTGGCGATGGAGGCCAGGGCGGGTTCGTCCGTGTGGCCCGCGTCGATGAGCGCCTGTGCCTGGAGTGCGGCGAGGGCGACGGAGTCGGGCCAGAGCGGGGCGAGGTAGTAGGGGTCCAGCTGGCGGGTGAGGACGTCGCGCACGGAGCCGGGCGAGGACTTCCCGTAGGAGTAGACGAGCGCGGTGTCGGCCTCGCCGGTCAGCAGCTTCACCCATGCCTCGTAGAGCGCCCAGGCGCCGTCCGTCTCGACGTGGGACTCGGAGATCGGCGGCCAGGCGCCGACGCCGTCCAGGGCCATGGTGAAGGAGAAGGCGCGCCCGGCGAGGTAGTCGGAGGAGCCGGAGCAGGTGAAGCCGATGTCGGAGGTCTTCAGGCCGGTCTGCCGCAGCACCTCGTGGAGGACGGGCATGACCATCTCGACCTCGGAGGACTCGTCGGTGGTACGGAGATGGTCGGTCTGGGCGAAGGCGACGATCGCCACCTCTCGGTCCGGCGTCACAGCAGCTCCTTGTACGTGTCGTAGTCGGCGTCGGGCTCGCCGCAGGGCCGGTAGTGGTCGGGGTAGCGGCCGTCCTCGCTCCATACCGGTTCGACGCGCAGCCCCATGCGGACCTGGTCGTACGGGATGCCGCCGATGCGGCCGTGGAGGGCGAGCCCGGCGCCGTCCAGGGCGATGTGGGCGTAGACGTACGGGACTTCGATGTCGAGACCGCGGGCCTTGATGTTGACGATGCAGAAGGTGGTCACGGTGCCGCGCGGGCCGACCTCGACCTGTTCGGTCGTGGCGACGCCACAGGTGGGGCAGGCGCCGCGGGGCGGCACGTAGACCTTCGTGCAGGACGGGCAGCGCTCCCCGACGGTCCTGTTGTCGGCGAGCGCCCGGAGGTAGCCGGTCTGGGCGCGGCCGGGGCTGTACGTGTAGTCGAGGCGGGCGGGCGCGACGATGCCGGTGACGGGGTCGTCGAAGGCGCCGTCGTGATCGCGCGCCTCGGTCACGGGCTCGCCGCTCTCGGCCGGTTCGAAGCAGGCGATGTCGGTGATGGCGCCGGCCCGTTCGGCGGCCCAGCGGATCCGGACCCGCATCCCGGTGCGGACGGCGTCGGGTCCGGGCGCGTCGAGGGCGTGCAGCAGTGCGGTGTCGGCGCCGTCGAGCCGTACGAGGACCCAGGCGAAGGGGGTCGTGAGCGGTTGCCCGGGGCGGGGTTCGGGGTTCCAGGCCCAGGTGGTGACGGTGCCGGTGGCGCCGACCTCGACGAGTTCCCGGAGTTCGGCCGCGGTCTCGGGGTCGTACTCGACGGGCGGCACGAGCACGCGCCCGCCCGCGGTCCGTACCCCGAGCACGGTGCGCTCGCGGAGCCCGGTCAGAAACGCGGACTGCACGGGCCCGAGGGACCGGGTGAAGGGAAACTCGACGACGAGGGGTGCGCGAAGTGTCTCTGGCGCGGGCGCGGGGGGCAATGGGGGCTCCTTGGTCCGGGGTCGGTACGGATCGGTGCGTCGTGCGGGTCGATGCGGGCGGAGGCCCGGAGGCCGCTGCGCGGGGCCTTCCGGTCACCCCTCCCCCTACGCCTGCTGGCGTGGGGGGACCCCCACTTCCCGAACTGGGGGCAAGCCCCCAGCCCCCGTTGGGGGTCCCATCACGCCCGCAGGGCGTAGGGGGACTGCGGGCGTGTCCTCGAACGCCGGACGGGCTGAGATTCCGCCCGTGGGCGAAATCCAGCCCCTCTGGAGGCCCCACGCATTCAGGGCGTAGGGGGCGTTCGAGGCCAGGGGTCCGGGGCGGAGCCCCGGTTCGGGAGGGGTGGGCTCGGGGCAGGTCACTCCCGGCGGTACACCGGCTTCCGCTTCTCCGCGAACGCGCGCGCCCCCTCCTTCGCGTCGGCCGTTGCGAAGATCGGCCAGCCGCGCTTCAGCTCGGCCGCCAGCCCCTCGGTCTCGGTCATCTCGGCGGTCTCGTACACCGACGCCTTGACCGCCTCGACCGCCAGCGGCCCGCACGCGTTGATCTGTTCGGCGACGGCGAGGGCCGCCTCCAGCGTCGTGCCGTCGGGGACGACACGGCCGACGAGCCCGATGCGGGCGGCCTCCTCCGCGCTGTACGGGCGGCCGGTCAGCAGCATTTCGAGCGCGTGGGTCCGGGCGATCTGCCGGGGCAGGCGGACGGTCGACCCGCCGATCGGGAACAGTCCGCGTTTCACCTCGAAGAGCCCGAACGTGGCGGAGGAGCCCGCGATCCTGATGTCGGTGCCCTGGAGGATCTCGGTGCCGCCGGCGACGCAGTAGCCCTCGACGGCGGCGATGACCGGCTTGCGCGGGCGGTGGTGGCGCAGCATCGCCTTCCAGTGCAGATCGGGGTCGGCCGTCATGCGGTCCCGGTACTGCTCGCCCTCCATCCCCTTGCCCGCCAGGGCCTTGAGGTCCATCCCGGCGCAGAAGGAGCCGCCCGCCCCGGTCAGGACGACGGAGCGGATCGTGTCGTCGGCATCGGCCTCCAGCCAGCCGTCGTACAGCCCTACCAGCATGGGCAGCGAGAGCGCGTTCTTTGCCTCCGGCCGGTTGAGTGTGAGCACGAGTGTGGCGCCTTCGCGCTGCACGGTGAGGTGTTCGGTCCCACCCATGGACGTCCTCCCGTCTCCAGACCTGGAACAGGTTGCAGTAGGTGCGCGTCCAGTTCAATAGTTTTCTGACACTCAGTCAGATTCTTCTGCGCACCCCCTTCCCACCGTCGCCCGTCGGCGCTCTAATGACCGCCTCGGCCGGTGC
Organism: Streptomyces sp. NPDC059567; assembly: GCF_042735655.1. Classification (NCBI taxonomy): domain Bacteria; kingdom Bacillati; phylum Actinomycetota; class Actinomycetes; order Kitasatosporales; family Streptomycetaceae; genus Streptomyces; species Streptomyces sp. NPDC059567. The sequence continues at coordinate 102,065 of NZ_JBHWBS010000004.1, forward strand.
AGGCCAGGACGACCAGCGGAGTCAGGAGGAACGGTGGAGTACAACCTTGCCGACCTGTTCGAGTCGGTCGTCGACGTGGTCCCGGACCGCGAGGCGCTCGTGTACGTCGACCACCCGGGCACGGGGGCAGAGCGCCGGCTCACGTACGCGGAGCTCGACGCCGCCGCCAACCGCCTCGCCCACCATCTGACCGACTCCGGCATCCGGCCGGGCGAGCATCTGGGCCTGCACCTGTACAACGGCATCGAGTATCTGCAGACCGTCCTGGCCTGCCTGAAGGCGCGGATCGTCCCGGTCAACGTGAACTACCGCTACGTGGAGGAGGAGCTGGTCTACCTCTACCGGGACGCCGATCTGGCCGCGCTCGTCTTCGACGCCGAGTTCACCGAACGGGTCGCGGCCGCACTGCCGCAGACGGAGAAGCTGCGGCACCTCGTGCGGGTGGGGACCCCGCCCGAGGGTTCCCCGGAGCTCTCCTGCGCCGCGTTCGCGGACGCCGAGGCCGGGGGCTCCCCGGAGCGCGGCTTCGGACCGCGCTCGGCGGACGACCTCTTCATCATCTACACGGGCGGTACGACGGGGATGCCGAAGGGCGTCATGTGGCGCCAGGAGGACCTCTTCTTCGCCGGGCTCTTCGGCGGCGACCCGGCGGGCGAACCGGTCAAGCGGCCCGAGGAGCTGGCCGAGCGGGTCGCGGCGGGCGGCTCGGGGATCACCTTCTTCCCCGCTCCCCCTTTGATGCACGGGACTTCGACGCTGACCTCGTTCATCGCCTTCAACTACGGGCAGCGGGTGGTCATCCACCGCAAGTACGCGCCCGAGGAGGTCCTCCGGACGATCGAGAAGGAGAAGGTCTCGAGCGTGTCGCTGGTCGGCGACGCCATGCTGAGGCCGCTGGTCGACGCGCTCCACGGCCCGCTCAAGGGCACGGACCTCTCCTCCCTGTTCAGCGTCTCCTCCTCCGGGGCGATCATGTCGGAGACGGTACGGGCGCAGTTCCAGGCGCTCGTGCCGAACGTGCTGCTCCTGAACAACTTCGGCTCCTCGGAATCCGGGTCCAACGGCAAGGCGACGGACGACTCGGGTCCGGAGAAGGGCTTCCGCCTGGAGGTCAACGAGCGCACGCGGGTCGTGGACCCGGCGACGTACGCGGAGGTCGCGGTCGGCGAAGTGGGGCGCCTCGCCCAGCGCGGCCATGTGCCGCTCGGCTACTACAACGACCCGGCGAAGACGGCCGAGACCTTCTTTCGGAAGGGCGACGAGCGCTGGGTGCTCCTCGGCGACATGGCCACCGTGGACGAGGACGGCATCGTCACCGTCCTCGGGCGCGGCTCCCAGTGCATCAACACCGGCGGCGAGAAGGTCTATCCGGAGGAGGTCGAGCAGGCGCTCAAGTCCCATCCGGACGTGTACGACGCGCTGGTGGCCGGGGTCCCGGACGCGAAGTGGGGCAATCATGTGGCGGCCGTGGTCCAGCTGCGCGCCGGGGCACCCGCCCTCGACCTGGAGACCGTGCAGACCCACTGCAGGACCCGGCTCGCCGGCTACAAGATCCCCCGCCAGCTGGTGATCACCGACCGCATCGAGCGCTCCCCGAGCGGCAAGGCGGACTACCGCTGGGCCCGCACGGTGGCGGCGGCCGAGGACGCGGGGGCCTAGCGACCGGCACCTGGGCGGGCTGCTCGGCCGGCCTGCCCGGAGCTGCGCCGCCTCGGGCGCTGCCCCGGGCGTCGTGGCCGCCGCCATCGCGGCGACGATCGCGTCCCACACGGGCGCCTCGGGGCCTACCGCACCGAGCCCGGCGCGGACGGTCGATCCGGCCCTAGATCCCGAACTCCCGGAGAGCGGCGAGGAACTCGGCCGGTCGGGACGTGTGGATCTCGTGGCCCGTCTCGATCGTGACGAGTCGGCCGTCCTGGATCCGGGCCGCCATCCATGACAGCCGCTCCTGCACGAGGTGGCTGTCCTGGCCCCCGGCCAGGATCAGGGTCGGGGACGTGAGCGCGGTAAGGCCCTCGCGCCAGGCGGGGTCCGGCTCGTTCAGCTGGGCGTTGGTCGCGAGCACCACGTCCCAGTCCAGACCGAGAGGTCCCTCGGGGCGCGCGGCATGGCCGCGGGGCGGGTCGAGCGGGAAGAAGACGGGCGCCTCCTCCAGGACCAGCCGGCCGATCAGGCCCGGTTCGTCCATGGCGAGGAGGTAGGCCGCGGCCCCGCCCATCGAGTGGCCGACCACATCGGCACCGACGAGGTCCAGTTCCTTCAGGAATCCGCGCAGGTCGTCGCGGAACACGTCGAAACCGTACGGGCCCGTCCAGTCGCTCAGGCCGTGCCCGCGCAGGTCGACGGCGTACACCCGACGGTCGGCGGCCAGCTCCTCCGCGATCCGCGCCCAGTCTGCGCTGTTCCCGCCGCGGCCGTGGACCAGGACCACGGGCGCGGCGTCGGCCTCGCCCCACACCCGGTACGCGAGACGGACCCCGTCCACGGTGACCGTACGGACCTCGGGATCGAGGAACGCGGCGAGCGGACGCACGAAGGCGCCCGCGTCGTCCACCCAAGGGAAGTGCCCCGCGCCGTGCTGGACTGCGAGCTCGGCATGCGGGAAGAGCTCGGCGAGCTCGGCCGCCCGCACCGGGGACGGCCCTCCGTCGTACTCCCCCGCCAGGATCAGCACGGGGGCGGTGACGGCGGGCAGCGCCGCCCTGGTCGTCTCGGGGTCGAAGGCACCGGGCGCGTAGTAGGCCCCCGCGGCCTCCCAGTGCGCCTCGTCTCTGACGGCGGCCGCATGCGCCTGGGCCGCCTCGTCCCAGCGTCCGTAGGCGAAGGGAGAGATGAGCTCCATGATCCGCGCCATGGGGGTGTCGGGGCCGATCGTCGTCAGGGCGGCCCTCGCCTCCGCGTACCACGGCTCGTCGGCGAACACCTCGCCCGCCTCGTTCCACTCCTCGTCCGTGATCCCGATGCCCACGGCCTGCGTGCCCGGGGTGACCAGGACGAGGGAGCGCACCCGCTCCGGGTGTGCCGCGGCGTACAGCGTGGCAAGGTTCCCGGACGCCGAGTGGCCGAGCAGGTCGATCCGCTCCAGGCCGAGGTGGCTCCGAAGCGCCTCCACGTCGGCCACCTGACGGTCGCAACGGTACGAAGCGGGATCCGAGGGCTCCGCGCTGGCGCCCGTGCCGCGCAGGTCGAGCACGATCAGGCGACGGTGGGCGGCGAGGCCGCCGAGGTCGCCGAGGTAGGCGGCGTCACGCATGGGGCCGCCGGGCAGACAGACGAGCGCCTCACCCTCCCCGCGTATGTCATAGGCGAGTTCGATTCCGTCGTACGTCGTGAACGTGGGCATGCCACCGATCGTCGACGGCTCCGGATGATCTTCGCAAGCAATTTCGCCGACAGCGCGATACGGTGGGATTCTCCCACCCACGAAGGAACAGCTCACCCATGCCCGAGACCCTCCGAGGCGACTGCGCCGACTGCTTCGGACTGTGCTGCGTCGCCCTGCCCTTCGCGAAGTCCGCGGACTTCGCGGTGAACAAGGCGTCCGGCGAGCCGTGCCGGAACCTCCAGGAGGACTTCCGCTGCGGCATCCACACCAAGCTGCGGCCGAGCGGATTCTCGGGCTGCACGGTGTACGACTGCTTCGGTGCCGGTCAGAAGGTCTCGCAGGTCACCTTCGGCGGGGTCTCGTGGCGCGAGGCCCCCGAGAGCGCACGGCAGATGTACGAGGTGTTCCCCGTGATGCGCCAGCTCCACGAGCTGCTGCGCTATCTCACCGAGGCCCTCGCCCTCCCCGCGGCCCGCCCCGTCCACGGCGAGCTGCGCCGGGCCCTGGCCCGGGTGGAGGGCCTGACCGAGGGCACGGCGGCGGAGCTGGAGAAGCTGGACGTGTCCCCGGTCCGCGGAGAGGTCAACCCGCTGTTGCTGAAGACCAGCGCGCTGGTCCGGGCCACGGCGGGCGGCAGGACCAAGAGCCGGCGGGGTGCCGATCTGATCGGGGCCCGGCTGCGCGGGGCGAAGCTGCGGGGCGCCGACCTGCGCGGATCGCTGCTGATCGCCGCCGACCTGACGGGTGCGGATCTGTCCCTGGCCGACCTGATCGGCGCCGACCTGCGCGACGCCGATCTCTCCGGTGCGGACCTCACCGGTGCGCTGTTCCTCACCCAGCCCCAGCTGAACGCGGCCCGCGGCGACGCCTCGACCCGCCTGCCGACCGGCTTCGAGCGCCCGGCCCACTGGGCGGCGCGGACCCGGGCCTGATCCGCCGGACACGCCCTTAAGCGCCTTCGGGGTCGTACACGTACGGCGTGGTCGTCGTCAGCGCGGCGAAGCCGAGGCGCTGGAGGATCGGGCGGCTGGTGTCGGCCGCGTCGACCTGGACGAAGCGATGGCCGCGCTCGACGGCGATCCGGGTCCTGAAGGCGACCAGGGCCCGGTAGAGGCCCTTGCCCCGCCACGGTCCGACCGTGCCGCCGCCCCACAGACCGGCGAAGTCCGTGCCGGGGTACAGCTCCAGCCGCGCCGCGCTCACCGGCTCGTCGCCGGCCATGGCGACGACGGCGGCGACGGTGTCGGGGGTGCCGGCAAGCCGGTCGAGCAGCTGGCGGCCGATGTGGGAGCTGTCGCCGCCGAAGGCCCGGTCGTGGACCTCGGTCACCAGCTTCACTCCGGCCTCGTCGGTGACCGCGATCAGCTCGACGCCCTCGGGCAGCGTCACGGCCGTGGGGAGCGTGGCCGCCTCGGCGACCATCAGCGTCTCCTGGTCCTCGGCGGTGAACCCGGCGGCCAGCAGCCGGGCGGGGAGGTCGGCCGGGCGGTCGTGCCCGTACACCTTCCACTCGAAGGGCCGCCCCGACGCGGTGAAGTGACGGACCTGTTCGGCGATGACCGCGTCGGCGTCGGTCTCGTCGAGGCCGGACCACAGCACGGCGTTCCAGGCGTGCGCCGGACCCGTCAGCCGTACCACCGCCCCGTCCCGCTCCACCCGCGAGCCGGGCCCGTCGGGGCGGGCGCCCAGCCTCATCTGCCGGTCGTACAGGGCGCGTGTCGCTTCATGGTCCATGCGGCCACTCCAGCACCGGCGGTCGGAGCGCGGCAACCCGATATCCGCGCTCCGACGACGCACCGCGCTCAGATCCGATCGGCGACGATCATCAGGTAGGGGAAGCTGCCTTCCCTGTACGCCGTGAGGAAGGGGCCCTCGATGCCGGTGGCGTTGGAGCCGCCTGCCGCGAGCCGGTGGTGAAGCCGGTGTCCAGCATGTTCCGGAAGTGGAACCTGGTTATGCGTGGGGTTCCTTACGTGGTTCTTGTGGGGGACCGAAGGAACGGGCGGGGCTCAGGCGCGCGGACGTACCTCGACGTTCTCCAGGATGCCGATCGCGTCCGGGACGAGGACGGCGGCGGAGTAGTAGGTGGAGACGAGGTAGGAGATGATCGCCTTCTCGTCGATCCCCATGAAGCGGCAGTTGAGGCCGGGCTCGATCTCGTCGGGGATCCCGGTCTGGTAGAGCCCGATGACGCCCTCGTTGTCCTCCCCGGTCCGCATCGCGATGATCGAGGAGGTCTGGTGCTCGCTGACGCCGATCTTGCCGCAGGGCAGGATCGGGACACCGCGCCAGGCCGGGATGGCGTGCCCGTCCATGTCGACGGAGTCGAGCATGAGCCCGCGCTTGTTGCACTCCTTGCCGAAGGCGGCGATGGCCCGGGGGTGGGCGAAGAGGAACTGGGTTCCGCGGCGCATGCTCAGCAGGTCGTCGAGGTCGTCCGGCGTGGGCGGGCCCGAGTGGGTCTGGATGCGCTGGTCGAAGTCCGTGTTGTTGAGGAGCCCGAAGTCCGGGTTGTTGACCAGTTCGTACTCCTGGCGTTCGCGCAGCTCCTGGATGGTCAGTCGCAACTGCTGCTGCGTCTGGTTCATCGGCTGGTTGTAGAGGTCGGCGACCCGGCTGTGCACCTTCAGGACGGTCTGGGCGACGCTCAACTCGTACTCGCGCGGCTTGAGTTCGTAGTCCGCGAACGCACCGGGCAGCAGCGCCTCGCCGACGTGGCCGGCGCTGAGCTCGATGGCAGCCTCACCCGCCTTGTTGAGGGGCCGACGGTGGCCGTTGGAGCCGATGCCCCGCACATGGGCGCCCAGGTGCTCGTACTGGTCCGCGACGGCCTTGTATGCCGACTGGGGCAGCGCCAGGAGCGTCACCGCCGTCGCGGCCTTCGCCGTGAACTCCCACTTGCCGTCGCCGGCGAGGACATGGCCGCCGAAGGTGTCGCCGTCGCCGAGCCGTCCGAGCAGGGTCTCGTCACCGTATTTGCCGGCACCGACCTTCTCGACCTTGCCGTGCGCGATCAGATAGACGTGGTCGGCCTTCTTGCCGGAGTGCACGATGACCTGGCCGGGCTCGAACTCCTTCTGCACGAAGCGGTCGGCGAGCGCGCCGAGCGCCGTCGGGTCGTCGAAGCCGCGCAGCAGGGGAAGCTCGGCCAGCTCGGCCGGGATGACCTCCACCTTGGAGCCGTTCTTGACGAAGGTCACACGGCCGTCACCGACCACGTACGAAAGGCGCCGGTTGACGCGGTACGTGCCGCCGGGCGTGTGGACCCAGGGCAGCTTGCGCAGCAACCAGCGAGAGCTGATGCCCTGCATCTGGGGTTCGGACTTGGTGGTGGTCGCGAGGTTGCGCGCGGCGGCCGTGCTGAGGCTGAGCTGGATCCGGCGCACCTCGGCGGAGGGGCCGGGGGTCGCGGCGGGCGCCGTCTGCGCTGTGTCGACCGACATGGTCTGACTCCGTTCCTGGAAATCTCTACGTTCGTCACTCTCCGCATCCAGATCTAACGCACCGTTGCCGACGTCATATGCATGTGGCGGGCCGTGCCGCAGCACTCATCCGGGCGGGGCGCCCCCCGAGCGCCCGTGCGCGCTCCGCCGTCCGGGGCGTCATCGCACGGCGGAGGCCTCCTGCGTGTGCTCCCAGAACTGCGCGAGGGCGCCCTCCTGGTACGGCGCGGGGCTCACGCTCAGTTCTCCCGCGAAGGGCCGGTCGAGCACGACGACCAGCAGGAGGCTGAAGCCGATGAGCGCCGCCACCGCCCCGACGAAGAGCAGTTGCATACGCCGGCTGCGCATTCCGTAGAGGAAGGTGAGCGGGATGATGACCAGGGCGCCGCCGACCGCGAGGACCTGGAGGAGCGGCGGCAGTTGCTGGCCGGCCATCGTGAGCCGGGCCCGGCGCTGCCCTGCCACGTCGTCGAGCTTGGAGGCGGCCTGGGCGTAGAAGGTCTTCTGCGACTCGGTGACGGGTTCGTACGCCTGCAGGGCGTCGTACAGCGCTTCGAGCTTGGCCCCGGTGACGGAGTAGTCCGCGCGCCCCTCCCTCATGAGCGGCCACTGCACCTCGACGACCGCATGCACATAGCTGTCGGCCGCGGCGTTCACCCGGGCCTGGTCGGCGGGCGGGAACGCGCGGGCGTCCCGCACGATGAGCGCGACGCCGGTGGCCTCGGCCGCGACGACGTTCTGCGTGTTCTCCATCTGGGTCCACAGGGTGACGATCACGAAGGCGAGGATGATCCCGTAGATGGCGCCGAACATGCCGAGGACGACACCCACCATGTCGTTGTGCTCGCCGCCGGCGAGCCCGGGATGTCTGCGGCGCAGCAGCACGCTCCCGGCGAGTGCCACAAGGACGGTGCCGCCGACGATCACGAGCGCGAGAGTGAGGGTGCCGAGGTGGTTGAGCAGCCAGAGTGTCACGGTCACCGACCGTAACGGGGCGATCACGGGATCAGAAAATCGGCGTCACCCCCTTGCCATGGTCGGGGTCCGGCCGGATTTACTGACCTCGAACGGATCTACCGAATGATCGGTAGTCCGATTTCGGACGTTCAGGGCGCGCGGACGGGAGTGGGCGGCACATGACGGATCTGCTGGACAGCGGCGAACGGCTCGGACGCGCGGAGCTGGAGGTGCTCCAGCTGGAGCGGCTGCGGGCCACGCTGCGCCACGCGTACGAGAACGTGGGCTTCCACCGGCAGTCCTTCGACAAGGCGGGCGTCCACCCCGACGACTGCCGCTCGCTCGCGGACCTCGCCCGCTTCCCGTTCACCGCCAAGACGGATCTGCGCGACCACTACCCCTTCGGCATGTTCGCCGTCGACCAGTCCGAGGTCCGGCGCATCCACGCCTCCAGCGGCACCACCGGCCGGCCGACGGTCGTGGGCTACACCGAACGCGACCTGGACACCTGGGCCGACGTGGTCGCCCGCTCGCTGCGCGCGGCCGGCGTCCGGCCCGGCCACAAGGTCCATGTGGCCTACGGCTACGGCCTCTTCACCGGCGGACTCGGCGCGCACTACGGCGCGGAGCGGCTCGGCTGTACGGTCATCCCGGCCTCGGGCGGCATGACGGCCCGCCAGGTCCAGCTGATCCAGGACTTCAAGCCCGAGGTCATCATGGTGACGCCCTCGTACATGCTCACGCTGCTCGACGAGTTCGAGCGCCAGGGCATCGATCCGCGGACCACCTCGCTCAAGGTCGGGGTGTTCGGCGCGGAGCCGTGGACGGAGGCGATGCGGCGGGAGATCGAGGAGCGGTTCGCCCTCGACGCCGTCGACATCTACGGGCTCTCGGAGGTGATGGGGCCGGGCGTCGCGCAGGAGTGCGTGGAGACCAAGGACGGACTGCACATCTGGGAGGACCACTTCTACCCGGAGATCGTGGACCCGTTCACGGGCGAGGTGCTGCCGGACGGCGAGGAGGGCGAGCTGGTCTTCACCTCGCTGACCAAGGAGGCCATGCCGGTCATCCGCTACCGCACCCGGGACCTGACCCGGCTGCTGCCGGGCACGGCGCGGGTGTTCCGGCGGATGGAGAAGGTCACCGGCCGCAGCGACGACATGGTGATCCTGCGCGGGGTGAACCTCTTCCCCACCCAGATCGAGGAGATCGTGCTGCGTACGCCGGCGGTGGCCCCGCACTTCCAGCTGAAGCTGACCCGGGAGGGACGGCTCGACGCGCTGACGGTACGGGCCGAGGCGCGGCCCGACGCCACCCCCGACCAGCGTGCGGAGGCGGCCCGGGCGATCGCGCAGGCGGTCAAGGACGGGATCGGGGTCTCGGTCGGGGTCGAGGTGGTCGACCCCGAGACGCTGGAGCGGTCCGTGGGCAAGATCAAGCGGATCGTGGACCTGCGCGGCGAGCACTGAGCAGGACCTCGTGCGTGCGGCGGGCGCTATGAAACGGCGAAGCGGTCGCGCAGCTCCCGCTTGAGGATCTTCCCGCTGGCGTTGCGCGGCAGCTCGTCCACGAACAGGACCTTCTTCGGGGCCTTGAAGTGGGCGAGCTTCTCGCGTGCGTGGGCGAGGAGTTCGGCCTCGGTGACCTCGGACTTGGTGACGACGACGGCGGTGACCGCCTCGATCCAGCGCTCGTCGGGCAAGCCCACGACCGCGACCTCGGCGACGCCCGGATGGGTGTAGAGAGCGTCCTCGACCTGGCGGGAGGCGACCAGCACTCCCCCGGAGTTGATGACGTCCTTCACCCGGTCCACGACCGTGTAGTACCCCTCCGCATCGCGCACGGCGAGGTCGCCGGAGCGGAACCACTCTCCCCGGAAGGCCGCCTTGGTCTCGTCGTGCTTGTCCCAGTAGCCGTCGCACAACTGCGGTGAGCGGTAGACGATCTCGCCGGGGGTGCCGTCCGGGACGTCCTCGCCGTGCTCGTCGACGACCTTGGCCTCGACGAAGCGGACCGGCTTCCCGCAGGAGTCCATCCGGCCCTCGTGCTCGTCGGGGCCGAGGACGGTGGCGAGCGGACCGATCTCGCTCTGTCCGAAGCAGTTGTAGAAGCGCAGCGCGGGCAGTCGGCCGCGCAGCCGCTCCAGGACGGGCACCGGCATGATCGAGGCGCCGTAGTACGCCTTGCGCAGGCGGGAGAGGTCGCGGCTCGCGAACTCGGGGTGGTTGGAGAGCCCGATCCAGACGGTCGGCGGCGCGAAGAAGCTGTCGGCGCGGCCCGCCTCGATCAGATCGAAGAGCACCTTCGGATCGGGCCCGTCGACGATGGTGTTCTCGGCGCCGACGGCCAGGTACGGCAGCAGGAAGACGTGCATCTGCGCGGAGTGGTAGAGCGGCAGCGAGTGGACCGGCTTGTCGTCCTCGTGCAGGTCGAGCGCCTCGATGGCGCTGGCGTACTCGTGCACCAGGGCCCGGTGCGTCATCCGGGCGCCCTTGGGCAGCGCGGTGGTCCCGGAGGTGTAGAGGAGCTGGACGTACTCGCGGGCGTCGCGGTCGGTGTCGTACGCGTCCGGCTCGGCGAGCGCCGCGAGGAACGAGTCCTCGGTGTCCCGCAGCGCCCGTACGGTCAGGTCCGCCGGGACGCGCTCGGCGAGTGCGGGGTCGGCGAGGACGAGCGAACTGCCGGACTGGCGGAGGATGTAGTCGAGGTCCTCGCCGGTGAGGTGGTGGTTGACCGGGACATGGATCAGGTCCGCGCGGGAGCAGGCGAGGAAGGCGATCAGATAGGCGTCGGAGTTGTGGGCGTAGGTCGCGACGCGGGCCCGCTCCGCCAGCCCGTACCGCTCCCGCAGCACGGCGGCCGCGGTGGTCACGGCAGCGTCCAGTTCCGCGTAGGTCCAGGAGCGGTCGCCGTACCGCACGGCGATCCGCTCGGGGGTGCGCTGCGCGCTCATGCGCAGGACGCCGTCGACGGTCCGGGTGAGGAGTCGTTCCATGGCTGGATCCTCGGCGGCGGCGGACGGCGGGTCAAGTACCGGAGCGAGCCCCGCGCCTTGGACCGAAGACCCCCGGGACGTACGACCTCAGGGGCCGGCCGAACTCACGGGCTGAACGACAGGAAGACGAAGGCGGCGAAGATCGAGAGGTGGACGCCGCCCTGGAGCAGGGTGGCCCGTCCGGGCACCACGGTCAGCGCGCTCACGACGGCGGTGAGCACGAGCAGGACCATGTGGACCGCCCCGACGCCCAGGACCAGGGGACCGGACAGCCAGATCGAGGCGAGCGCGATCGCCGGGATCGTCAGGCCGATGCTGGCGATCGCCGAGCCGTAGGCGAGGTTGAGGCTGGTCTGCATCCGGTCCCGGCGCGCGGCGCGCACGGCGGCGAGCGTCTCGGGGAGCAACACCATCAGGGCGATGATCACGCCGACGACGGCCTTGGGCAGACCGGCCGACTCGACGCCGTCCTCGATCGTGGGCGAGATGATCTTGGCAAGGCCCACGACGGCGACGAGCGCCAGGACGAGGAGGCCGAGGCTCGCCCAGGTCTCCCGGTCGGTCGGCGGATCGGCGTGGTCGTCCTCGGACTCGTGACACGGGCGCGCGACGGGCAGGAAGTAGTCGCGGTGCCGGAAGGTCTGGACGGCCACGAACACCCCGTACAGACAGAGGGAGGCGACGGCGGCGAAGGCCAGCTGGGCGCCGGAGAACTCGGGGCCGGCATGGCTGGTCGTGAAGGTCGGCAGGACCAGCGTCATCGTCGCGAGGGTGCAGACGGTGGCGACGGCGCCGCCGGAGCCCTCGGCATTGAAGACGGCGACGCGATTGCGCAGGGCGCCCACGAGGAGCGAGAGCCCGACGATGCCGTTACAGGTGATCATGACGGCGGCGAAGACCGTGTCCCGCGCGTAGGTGGAGGTCTTCTCGCCGCCGCCCGCCATCAGGGTGACGATCAGTCCGACCTCGATGACCGTGACGGCGACGGCGAGGACGAGCGAGCCGAAGGGCTCGCCGACGCGGTGGGCGACGACCTCGGCGTGGTGGACCGCGGCGAGGACGGCGGCGAACAGACAGGCGGCGACGATCCCGACGACGAAGCCCGGCAGACCACGTCCCCACGCAAACCCGAGGGCCACGGCCGCCACGACCGGTCCCCACGTCGTCCACTGCCGTGTCAGTCCCACGCTCGAACTCATGCCCCGCATCCTGCCATATAGGAGACATTCGCCCCCTTGCGGGCCTATGGGACTGCTGGGCGGTCCGGCTCTCCGGGGGCTGCGCGGTCAGCCGAACCGACGCCCGTCGAGCTTGGGGAAGCTGTCGCCGAACACCCACGGGCTGGTCCCGTCGATGAAGTCGTGGGGGAAGCCGCGCGTGAAGTCCGTCGCCGCCTCCAGACGCTCGACGCTCTGCTGGGGCAGCGTCACGTCGAGTGCGCCGAGGTTGTCCTTGAGCTGGTCCGCGGTGCGGACGCCGACGATCGGGAGGACGGCCCGGGAGCGGGAGCGGACCCAGGCGAGCGCCACCTGCGAGGGCGTCACACCCAGTTCGTCGGCGGTGTCCTGCACGGCGCGCGCCACGGCGCGGTCCCGGTCGGACAGGGAGCCGGCGGAGAGCCGCGCGGAGGCGCCCGGCCCGCCCGGCCGGGTGTACTTGCCGGAGAGGACACCGCCGGCGAGCGGGCTCCAGGCGGTGACGCTCATGCCGAACGCCTCGGCCATCGGCAGAAGCTCCCGCTCGATGTCGCGCTGGAGCAGGCTGTAGGGCACCTGGAGGCCCGCGAAGGGCTGCCAGCCGCGCCACTCCGCCAGCGTGTTGGCGCGGGAGACGACCCAGGCGGGGGCGTCGGAGATGCCGACGTAGAGGACCTTGCCCGACCGCACGGCGGCGTCGAGGGCGCTCATCGTCTCCTCGATCGGCGTGTGCCGGTCCCAGATGTGGACCCAGTAGATGTCGATGTAGTCGGTGCGCAGCCGCTTGAGGCTGGTCTCCAGGGAGAGGACGAGGTTCTTGCGGTGGTTGCCGCCGGCGTTGGGGTCGGTGGCATCGCGGGTGACGGTGTACTTGGTCGCCAGGACGAACCGGTCACGGCGCCCGGCGAGCACCTCGCCGAGGATCCTCTCGCTCTCGCCGCCCCGGTAGTTGACCGCGGTGTCGATGGCGTTTCCGCCGGCATCGGCGTACAGATCGACGATCCGACGGGACTCCTCGGGTGAGACGCCGGCGCCGCCCTCCTCGCCGAAGGTCATCGCCCCGAGCATGAGTTCGGAGACGCGCAGGCCGGTACGGCCGAAGAGTCGGTAGCGCACAGCGGGAAACACACCTTCCTGGGCCGGGACATACGACAGTTCGACTGTACGTCCTCGGAGAGGCGGCAGGCCAAGGCATGTGGGGCGGGCCTGGGCCCCTCGGGGTGCACCTCGCCCCGCGGCCGGCCGCCGGATTCCGACGGGCGGCACGCGGACGAGTGCGGGTCGCCTCTGGTGTTCAGCCGCGCCGCCTGCTGTCAGGTTCACTTCGCCACTTCCGGTGGGCCGCCAGCAGGCGTTCGCGCTGACCCGGCTTCGCGTCACGCAGCACGCATCAAGCAGCGCGGACCGTTTGGCCCGAGTGGCCGACGACACGAACCAGGACGGGGAAGGCCGGGTGATCGCCGTGCTGGCTCTCACCCAGGTGCGCAGGCGCGAGGGGCTGAACCGTCTGATCCACTTCGCCGCGGACACCTCTCTCAGCTCCGAGGGCCGCGCTCTGGCAGCCGGGATCATCGCCCGCCTACGGGCCCGCAGCGCGTCACGGTCGAAGCAATCGCCTTAGTGATCGTTTCGGATGGCGATGCGTAGTCGACTCAAGCAGATGATGGAGCAGGCGAGTTGGAGGAGTTCTTGGTGGAGGTCGACGCACATCTCGTGGATTCGTCGCCCTTGTCACCAACCACGTCACGCCAGTGCTCTTCAGCAGAGCGGATGAGGTCGTCGCCGAGGCGTTCGAGGAATCGGCCCGCCAGTGCGAGCCGGTATCCGGCAGCGGTCCCGGCTCCGAAGAGCTCGGCGCCGCGCAGCGCGGTGTCGGCCAACCGCTGGTTGGCGGCGACGCTGGCCGCGACGGTCCGCAAGCCCGCCTTGTCGTCGAGGAAGTACCGGTGGCGGCGGCCACGGTCATCGCGACCGCGGCGGATCAGATCCTGCCCTTCCAGCAGGCGGACCGCGTGCGAAATGGTCGCCGCGCTGACGTGCAGGTGCTGCGCCATCTCGATGGCGGTGCGACTGCCGGTCTCGGAGGCGAACAGGCAGGCCATGACCCGGGCGGCTGTGCGCGGGAGGCCGGTTGCGACAAGTGCTGAAGTGAGGTCGGTGACGAACGCGGCCGTTGCGTCGGGGTCGGGGCCGAGATGCTCGATGGTCCGCTGCACCGGGGCGGGGGGCCGCGGCCGGCGCTGGGCCCGGTGGGTGGTCGCGAGCTGTGCCAGTTCCGCGCGGTACCGGGCGGGTCCGCCATTGCGCGCGACCTCGCGGCCCACCGTCGAGGCGGGACGGTTCAGGCGTCTGGCGATGTCGGCGTAGCTCAGGCGCTGCGCCAACCCCGCGGCGATCTGTTGCCGGTCGGCTCTGGTCAGCCTGCGTCCTGGCATCGGGTCGGTTCCTCTGATTCGGTCGTCTCGGCACCCAGTGTGTGCACCGGTCGCCGATCGTTGCAACACCCTCTCCTTCGCGGTGCATTGAGCATCACCGTCATTGCAATCGGCGGTTGCGTAGCTGGCCAGTGCAAATGGCACGGTCGTGAGGAGTTCGCCGTTGACTGACGTTTCGACTCGTACCTAACGTTCGGCTCCGATCGCCGAACACGGCAGCACCAGATGTCGATCGATTGTCAGGAGCATCCCATGCGAGCCAAAGGCATCACCTACGACACCGGCTTCACTCCGGGCGGTAAGAGTTCGCGGCCCGTCTTCGACGCCGACGCGGTGCGACGCGAGATCCGCGTCATCGCGGACGACCTGCGCTGCGATGCCGTGCGGATCACCGGCGGCGACCCTGGGCGACTGGCCCTTGCGGCCCGGTACGCCGCCGATGCCGGGCTTGAGGTCTGGTTCTCCCCGTTCCCTTGCGAACTGTCCACCGAGGAGCTGCCGCCCTACTTCGCCACCTGTGCCGATCGCGCCCAGGAGGTGGGGGCGGACGTCTTCGTCACCGGCTGCGAGCTGAGCCTGTTCGCCGCCGACATTCTCCCCGGAGACGACAGCATCGCCAGAATCGCGGCTCTGACCAGCGGCGCCCCCGAGGCATTGGCCGGGCTGGCCGAGGTTCCTGCCCGGCTGAACTCCTTGCTGGCCGACATCGCGGAAACGGTGCGTTCACGGTTCAGCGGAAAGATCACCTACGCCTCCGGAACGTGGGAAGAGGTCGATTGGGCGCCCTTCGACATCGTGAGTGCGGACGCCTATGGCGATGCCAGTGACGCATTCCGACAGGGCCTGCGCGAGTATTTCCGGCACGGCAAGCCACTCGCGGCGACCGAATTCGGCTGCTGCACCTACCGGGGCGCAGCCGAGCGCGGCGGCATGGGCTGGGTGGATGTCGTCGATCACGACGCCGATCCGCCCCGCATCAACGGCGATTACGTCCGCGACGAGGAAGAACAGGCCCACTACCTGAGCGAGATGCTCGCCGTCTTCGACGAGGAAGGCGTGGACACCGCCTTCTGGTTCACCTTCGCCGGATACGAGTACCCGCACCACGCCGATCCGCGCTTCGACCTCGACATGGCCTCCTACGGGGTGTGCAAACTGATGCCCGACGGCAGCCTCTCCCCCAAGCGCTCCTTCCACGCCATGGCCAAGGCATACCGATCAGCGACGTCGGCGTTGCCTGTCCAGGGTGAGGACGGCCCTACAGATGTCTCGGAACGCCGTGCGTAGTGCCCGGCTCACAGCGGGCGCTCGTGGCCCTCCCAGTACGGTTCGCGCAGGCGGCGCTTGTAGAGCTTGCCGTTGGGGTCGCGGGGCATGGTCGTGATGAAGTCGACCGACTTGGGGCGCTTGTAGCCGGCGAGGCGCTCCTCGCAGTGCGCCAGGATGTCGGCGGCGAGGGCTTCGCCCGGCTCGTGGCCCTCGGCCGCCTCGACGACGGCCTTGACCTGCTCGCCCCAGTCGGCGTGCGGAATGCCGAAGGCGGCGGCGTCGGCGACCGCGGGGTGGGTGAGGAGCGCCGACTCGATCTCGGCGGGGTAGATGTTGACCCCACCCGAGATGATCATGTCGATCTTGCGGTCGCGGAGGAAGAGATAGCCGTCCTCGTCGAGGACGCCCAGGTCGCCGACGGTGAAGAAGTCGCCGATGCGGCTCTTCGCGGTCTTCGCCTCGTCCTTGTGGTACGAGAAGCCACCGGTGCTCATCTTCATGTAGACGGTGCCGAGTTCGCCGGGCGGGAGACGGTTGCCGTCGTCGTCGAAGACGGCGAGCTCGCTGATGGGCCAGGCCTTGCCGACCGTGCCGGGCTTCTTCAGCCAGTCCTCGGCGGTGGCGAAGGCGCCGCCGCCCTCGCTCGCCGCGTAGTACTCCTCCACGCAGCTCCCCCACCAGTCGATCATCGCCCGCTTGACGTGGTCGGGGCAGGGGGCGGCGCCGTGGATGGCATGGCGCATGGACGAGACGTCGTACCGGCTCCGTACCTCCTCCGGCAGTGCGAGCAGTCGGTGGAACTGGGTCGGGACCATATGGGTGTGGGTGCAGCCGTGGCCGTCGATGAGGCGCAGCATCTCCTCGGGGGTCCACTTGTCCATGAGGACGAGCGGATGGCCGATGTGCAGAGCGGCGCCGGCGAACTGCAGCACGGCCGTGTGGTACAGCGGCGAGCAGACGAGGTGGACGTTGCCCTCGAAGGGCCGGATCCCGAAGATGCCGAGGAAGCCGCCGAGGTACGTCTCCTCGGGGAGCTTGCCGGGCAGCGGGCGGCGGATGCCGCGGGGTCGGCCCGTGGTGCCGGAGGTGTAGTTCATGACCCAGCCGAGGGTGCGCTCCTCGGGGGCCGACTCCGGTTTCCCTTCGAGGAGTTCGACGTAGGGGCGGAAGCCGTCCACGGAGCCCACGGCGTAACGGTGGGTCGCGGGCAGGCCCGCCTCGTCGGCGGCGGCCGTCGCCGCGGGCCCGAACCGCTCGTGGGCGATGAGCACCTTGGCGCCCGAGTCGGCGACGATCCAGGCGATCTCCGGCCCGACGAGGTGGTGGTTGACGGGGACGAGATAGAACCCGGCCTGGGCGGAGGCGAGATAGGCGGTGAGGAACTCGACCCCGTTGGGCAGGACGACGGCGAAGACGTCGCCCCGCTCCAGACCGGCCGCGCGCAGCCCGTGGACCAGCCGGTTCACGTCGGCGTGGAGCCGTCCGGCCGTCCACTCCTCGCCGTCGGGCGCGATGAGGATCGTACGGGAGGGGTCGGCGGCGGCCTGCGACCAGAAACCGTTGGGCTGTTGGCTCATCACTCGCTCCGTCCGGCGATGCGGTTGATGCGGTCGATGGCCTTCTCGAACCCGCTGGTGAGCTCGTCGAAGACCTGCTGCACACTGCGCTCGGAGTTCATCCGGCCGACGATCTGCCCGACGGGGGTGCCGAGCAGCGGCTCGACCTCGTACTTCTGGATACGGGAGACGGCCTCGGCGACCAGCAGCCCCTGCAGGGGCATGGGAAGGGTGCCGGGCCCGTCCGGGTCGTCCCAGGCGTCGGTCCACTCGGTGCGCAGCTGGCGGGCGGGCTTGCCGGTCAGCGCGCGGGAGCGGACGGTGTCGCCGGAGCCGGCGGCGAGGAGTTTCGCGGTCAGGGCACGGGAGTGCATGTCGGCCTCGGTGGTGGTGAGCCAGAGGGAGCCGAGCCAGACGCCCTGGGCGCCGAGCGCGAGCCCGGCGGCGATCTGTTCGCCGCTCCCGATGCCGCCGGCGGCGAGGACGGGCAGCGGGGAGACGGCGTCGACGACCTCGGGGGTCAGGACCATGGAGGCGATCTCGCCGGTGTGGCCGCCGGCCTCGTAGCCCTGGGCCACGACGACGTCGATGCCGGCCTCGGCGTGGTGGCGGGCGTGCCGGGCGCTGCCGGCGAGGGCCGCGACGAGGACGTCGTGGTCGTGGGCGCGCCGGACGACGTCGGCGGGCGGGGAGCCGAGGGCGTTCGCGAGGAGCTTGATGGGGTAGTCGAAGGCGACGTCGAGCTGGTTGCGGGCGACCTGTTCCATCCAGCCGGTGATGCGCCAGCCGGAGGCCTCGCCTTCGGCGAGTTCGGGTACGCCGTGTTTGGCGAGGGTGGTGCGGACGAACTCCCGGTGCCCTTCCGGGATCATCGCCTCGACGTCGGCCTCGCTCACCCCCTCGACCTTCTTCGCGGGCATGACGACGTCGAGGCCGTAGGGCAGGCCGTCGGTGTGCTCCTGCATCCAGTCGAGGTCGCGCGCGAGATCGTCGGGGGCGGTGTAGCGCACCGCGCCGAGAACGCCGAATCCGCCGGCTCTGGTGATGGCGGCGGCCACCGCGGGGAAGGGCGTGAAGCCGAAGATGGCGTGCTCGATCCCCAGTTTTTGGCTCAGCTCCGTCTTCATGGGCGGCAGGATGCCGCAGCGGAACGGCCGAGGGAAGAGATTTTCTGATGCAGTGTCAGATTCTTTGCGCCGCCGCCCGCTTCCTTGACTCACCCTCACCCCGGTAAGAAAGTTTCAGGCGTTGCGCGTGTGGCCGAAGGATTCTTTCAGGGGTGTGGGAGAGGGTAGGGATGACGGAGGAATCGGCAGGTGGTTCGGCACGGGATGCGGTGGGCCGGGGACTCAGCCGCCGGGCGTTCGGCGGCAGGCTTCTCGCCCTGGGGGGTGCGGTGATGGTCGGCTCGATTCCGGGGGCCGCAGCGGCCTCCGCACCCCGGGGCGGGCGGACGACCCTGCGGCACGGGTCCGCCGAGCGGGCCGGACTGCTGCCCGCGCACCTCGACCGGCTGGTCTCCGACGCCGAGGCGTTCCTGGGTCCCTCCCCGAAGCACCCGTGGTACGCGGGTGCGGTACTGCTGGCCGGGCGGGGAGGGACGGTCGCGCTGCACCGGCCGATCGGGGCGGCGGTGCGGTACTCGGGGTACGACGAGACGACGGACAGCGGGGTCGAGCTGCCGGCGGAGCAGCGGATCGCGATGGCACAGGACACGGTCTTCGACCTGGCGTCCGTGTCGAAGCTGTTCACCTCGATCCTGGCGGTGCAGCAGATCGAGCGCGGGGCACTGGAGCTGGAGGCGAAGGTCACCGCGTATCTGCCGGAGTTCGGGGGCGGCGGGAAGCAGGACGTCACGGTCCGTCAGCTGCTCACCCATACCTCGGGGTTCCGGGCCTGGATCCCGCTGTACAAGGAGCCGACACGGGAGGGGAAGCTGCGGCTGCTGTGGAACGAGACTCTGCCGAGTCCGCCCGGCACCAAGTACCTCTACTCCGATCTGAATCTGATCTCCCTTCAACTGATCCTGGAGGAGATCACCGGTCACACTCTGGATGTACTGCTCCACAACGAGATCACCGCTCCGCTCGGGATGCACCGCACTCGTTTCAACCCCCCGCTCTCCTGGAAGCCGAAGATCGCGGCGACGGAGGACTCCCGGCTCCCCTGGTCCGGCCTCGACCGGGGCATGGTCTGGGGTGAGGTCCACGACGAGAACGCGTACAGCCTCGGCGGGGTCGCCGGCCACGCCGGGGTCTTCTCCTGCGCCTGGGACCTCGCCGTACTCGCCCGGACGCTCCTCAACGGCGGGGCGTACGGCCACGCCAGGATCCTCTCCCCCGAGTCCGTCGAGCTGATGTTCACCGACTTCAACACGGCCTTCCCCGGCGACGAACACGGCCTCGGCTTCGAGCTCCACCAGCACTGGTACATGGGCGCGATGGCCACCCCGCGCACGGCGGGCCACACCGGCTTCACCGGTACGAGTCTGGTCCTGGACCCGACGACGGACGCGTTCCTCGTCGTCCTCGGCAACTCCGTCCACCCCGTCCGGACCTGGCGCTCCGGCTCCGCTCCCCGTGTCGCCGCGGCGAACAACCTGGCTCGTGCCGTCCCGGTCCGTCCGGCGCGCGGCCGGGACTCGTGGTTCTCCGGGATGGCGAGCGCGACGACGGCCACGCTGACGCTGCCGCCGCTCAGTGGGACGGGCCGCCTGGAGTGCGCGCTCTGGTGGGACACCGAACCGGGCGCGGACGCCGCCTTCCTGGAGGCGTCGACGGACGACGGCGCGACCTGGGGCCCGGTGCCGTTCGCCACCGTACGCAAGGGGCAGGAGCCGCAAGTGCGTCCGGCGGGCTCGGTGAGCGGCTTCTCCGGGCGCGTCTGGCACCAGGCGGTCGCCGACCTGACGGCCTGGGGCGCCGCCGCCGTACGCCTGCGCTGGCGGTACACGACGGACCGGCTCTACGTCGGGCGCGGGGTGTACGTGGACGCCTTGCGGGTCCTGGACGCCTCCGGGCGCCGGGTGTTCGAGGATGCGCGGCCGGCGGACGGGTCCCGGATCGAGGCGGTGGGGTGGACCAGGTCGGCGGACTGACCCGTCCGCGGGACCGTCACCGGCCCGACGCCTCCGCCGGCTCCCCCTCCGCCCGGGTGAGGAAGTCCTCCACCACCTGACGGTAGTGGTCCGGCTCCTCGGCGGAGGCCATTTTGGGGGGTGTCTCGTTATGGGCACACGAGGCGCCGGGAATGCCCAGCGCCACGGGACGGACCACCT
>NZ_JBHWBS010000004.1:122527-174933 GCF_042735655.1 Streptomyces sp. NPDC059567
ACAATCATTTTGCTTTTGGTTTTAGCCCGCCACCGCGTTCGTAACTTGTCTCTCATTAACAAGAGCCCCCACACCTCGCCGTGTTTACCCCCCCCCCCCCCGCCCCCCCCCACGTCGGGGGTCACCATGTCGTAGCGGCCGGAGGTCACCAGAACGGGGAGGTCGATCTCCCCCAGGCGGTCGGTGACGCTCCAGTCCTTCAGACTGCCCGTGACGTTCCACTCCGGGCCCCAGAGTGCCGCGTTCACCTCCTCCCGCATCGTGAGGACGGAACGCACGAGGTGTTCGGGCCAGGGGTCCAGACGGCAGAGCCACCGTTGGTAGAAGGCCATGGTGGCGCCCAGATAGGCATCGTCGTCGGTCGTCCCCTCCGCCTCGCACCGGTCGATGACCTCGCGCACCTCGGCGGGCAGGGAGTCCTTCAGCCGCCGCGCCTCGGCGGCGTAGGAGGGAGCGTCGGCGACGACGCCCGCCAGGACGAGGCCGGCCACCCCGGACGGCCTGCCGAGGATGTACGCGAGCGCCACCTGGGTGCCCCAGGAGTGGCCGAGGAGATGGAGGCGGTCGAGCCCGAGCTCCTTCCGTACGGCGTCGATCTCCGCCACGAACGTCTCCAGCGTCCACAGGGCGGGGTCGTCCGCCTTGTCGGACCTGCCGCAGCCGAGCTGGTCGTAGAAGACCACGGCACGCCCACCGTCCTCGGCGAGCGCCGCGAGGTCCTCCAGGTAGTCGTGCGGCAGGCCGGGGCCGCCGTGCACGACGAGGAGCGGGAGTTTCCCTCCGGGACCGGGCAGCCTGCCCACGACCTGGTACCAGGTGTGGAAGCCGCGGAACGGCACGGTGCCTTCGGTGACGGGCATGGAGCCTCCTGGGGAGATCCGGGGTTCCTTCCCATCATGAGCAGGCCGGGGGCGGAGGCGCCACGCGATGCGCCGTCGCCGGCGTCGGTCTCGGACGCGACCGGGGCCACCCGGGTGACGTCGGTCAGCCGGCCGGATCGGCGGCCGCACGCAGGGCGTCGAGCACGGGGCTGATCAGGGGGTGGTCCTCGGCCCCGCGCCGCACCGCGGCGAAGACGCGGCGAGTGGGGGCCACGCCGTCGACCGGCCGGATCACCGCCGCGTCGGGGGCCATGCCGCTCAGCGCCGAACGGGGCACGAGCGCCACGCCCGCCCCTGCCGAGGCGAGGGCGACCACAGCGCGGAAGTCGTCGGAGCAGTGCTCGAGCCGGGGTTCGAAGCCGGCGTACTCGCAGGCCAGGACGGTCACGTCGTGGCAGGGATTGCCGGCGGACTGCCCGATCCAGGCGTCCTTGGCGAGGTCGGCGAGGGCGACCCGGTCGCCGGCCGCCAACGGGTGCCCGGGGGGCAGGACGGCGTCGAAGGGTTCCGCGTAGAGCGGTACGCGGGTGAGCCGGGCGTCGTCCTCGCCGGGCGCGCCCCGGTACTCGACGGCGACGGCCACGTCGACCTGCCGGTCCAGGACCATCAGCAGGCTCTCGTCGCCCTCCGCGTCCCGCACCCGCACCCGGATGCCGGGCGAGGTGCGGGCGAGGCCGGTGATCGCCGGCGCGACGACCAGGCCGATGCCGGTGGCGAAGGCCGCCACCGTGACCGTGCCCGCCTCGCCGGAGCCGTAGGCGGCGAGCTCGGACTCGGCGCGCTCCAGCTGGGCGAGGACTGCGTTGGCATGGCTGAGCAGGATCTCGCCCGCCGGGGTGAGCCGCGCCCCTCGGGCGTTGCGCTCGACGAGCCGGTGACCGGTCTCCTGCTCCAGGGCCGCGAGCTGCTGGGAGACCGCGGAGGGGGTGAGATAGAGCGCGGCGGCAGCCGCCGTGACCGTGCGGTGGTCGGCCACCGCCCGGAGGATGTGCAGCCGCCGCGCTTCGATCATGCCCCTAGTGTCGCAGGCCGCGGGACTAGCTCCGCAGGGCTGCGCGGGCGTCGACGAAAGCGTCCACCGCGCGGTTCACGTCCTCGGTGGAGTGGGCCGCCGAGAGCTGGACGCGGATGCGGGCCTGGCCCTGCGGGACGACGGGGTACGAGAAGCCGATCACGTACACGCCGCGCTCCAGGAGCAGCTCCGCCATGCGGCCGGCCTCGGAGGCGTCGCCGATCATGACGGGCGCGATCGCGTGGTCGCCGGGGAGGATGTCGAAGCCCTCCGCGGTCATGCGGGTCCGGAACAGCTCGGTGTTGGCACGCAGCCGGTCGCGCAGGTCGCCGGCCGACTCCAGCAGGTCGAGGACCTTGAGGGAGGCGGCGGCGATGACCGGGGCGAGGGTGTTGGAGAAGAGGTACGGGCGGGAGCGCTGGCGCAGCAGGGCGACGATCTCGGCGCGGGCGGCGACGTAGCCGCCGGACGCGCCGCCGAGGGCCTTGCCGAGGGTGCCGGTGATGATGTCGACGCGGTCCATGACGCCGTGCAGCTCGGGGGTGCCGCGGCCGCCGGGGCCGACGAAGCCGACGGCGTGCGAGTCGTCGACCATCACCATGGCGTCGTAGCGCTCGGCCAGGTCGCAGATCTCGTCGAGCGGGGCGACGTAGCCGTCCATGGAGAACACGCCGTCGGTGACGACCAGCTTGCGGCGGGCGCCGCCCTCCGTGGCCTCCTTGAGCTGCTGCTCCAGGTCGGCCATGTCGCGGTTGGCGTAGCGGAAGCGGCGGGCCTTGGAGAGGCGGATGCCGTCGATGATGGAGGCGTGGTTGAGGGCGTCGGAGATGACGGCGTCCTCGGGGCCGAGGAGCGTCTCGAAGACACCGCCGTTGGCGTCGAAGCAGGAGGAGTAGAGGATCGTGTCCTCCTGGCCGAGGAAGGAGGACAGCCGAGCCTCCAGCTCCTTGTGCACCTCCTGCGTACCGCAGATGAAGCGCACGGACGCCATGCCGTAGCCCCAGCGGTCCAGCGCCTCGTGGGCGGAAGCGATCACCTCGGGGTGATCGGCGAGGCCGAGGTAGTTGTTGGCGCAGAAGTTGAGCACCTCACCGGGCTGTCCCCCGGCGGTGACGGCGACGGTGGCGGACTGGGGCGTGCCGATGACGCGCTCGGGCTTGTGCAGTCCGGCGGCGCGGATCTCGTCGAGGGTGGTGCGGAGGTCGTCGCGTACGGAGTCGAACATGGGGTTCCTTCAGGGGTGGGGAGGTCCGAGGGCGAGTGATCCGAAGGGGCGCGGCCGGCGGAACAGGTCCGAGCGCGCGCAGCCCCCCGAGGAACGAGGGGGGCGAGCACGTACGGGCCTGTGAGCCCGGCTTGAGTGCCCCGGAGGGGAACCGAGCCCTAAGAAAGGGTCCAGTCGAGGATGATCTTGCCGCCCTTGCCGGACGCGGCGTCGTCGAAGGCGGCCTCGAAGTCGGTGTACGCGTAGCGGCCGGTGATCACCGGGGCGAGGTCGAGTCCGCCCTCCAGGAGCACGGACATCGCGTACCAGGTCTCGAACATCTCGCGGCCGTAGATGCCCTTGATGGTGATCATGGAGGTGACGATCTTCGCCCAGTCGACGGAGAAGTCCTCGCTGGGCAGGCCCAGCATGGCGATCTTGCCGCCGTTGGTCATGTTCGCGACCATGTCGCGCATGGCATGCGGGTTGCCGGACATCTCCAGGCCGACGTCGAAGCCCTCCTTGAGGCCCAGCGTGCGCTGGCCGTCGGCGATGGTCTGCTCGGCGACGTTCAGGGCGAGCGAGACGCCCGCCTTGCGGGCCAGCGCGAGGCGCTCCTCGCTGACGTCGGTGATGACGACGTTGCGCGCACCGGCGTGCTTGGCGACCGCCGCCGCCATGATGCCGATCGGGCCCGCGCCGGTGACGAGGACGTCCTCGCCGACCAGCGGGAAGGACAGCGCGGTGTGCACGGCGTTGCCGAAGGGGTCGAAGATCGCGGCGACGTCGAGGTCGACGGGGACGCGGTGGACCCAGACGTTGGACGCCGGCAGGGCGACGTACTCGGCGAACGCGCCGTCGCGGCCGACACCGAGGCCGACGGTGGCGCGGCAGAGGTGGCGGCGGCCGGCCAGACAGTTGCGGCACTTGCCGCAGACGAGGTGCCCCTCGCCGCTGACCAGGTCGCCGACCACGATGTCCGCGACGTCACGGCCGATCTCGACGACCTCGCCCACGAACTCGTGGCCGAGGGTCAGCGGCGTGGCGATGGTCTTCTGCGCCCAGCCGTCCCAGGAGCGGATGTGGAGGTCCGTACCGCAGATTCCGGTGCGCTTGACCTTGATCAGTACGTCTCCGCTGCCGATCTCCGGTTCCGGTACGTCCGTGAGCCAGAGTCCCGGCTCCGCCTTCTGCTTGACCAGCGCCTTCAATGCCTTGGCTCCCGACGTGCGTGTCCAGTGACCTACGGGGTTCGGGCACGGGTTCGCGCCCAAGATCCTCGAAGAGAATCTTCCGTATGTCCTGCATCGGGGTCCATCGAGGTTTTCTTAAGCGCGGCCACAGGTGAGCTTCACGCCGGGTCCGGCCGTCATCGCCCGAGCGCGGCCATCGCCGCGTTGTGGCCGGGGATGCCGCTCACTCCGCCGCCCCTGACGGCGCCCGCGCCGCAGAGCAGGACGTTGGCATGCGCGGTCTCGACGCCCCAGCGGCCGGTGCCCTCGTCCCCGTAGGGGAAGGAGAGGTCGCGGTGGAAGATGTGGCCGCCGGGCAGCCGCAGATCGCGTTCGAGGTCGAGCGGGGTCTTGGCCTCGATGCACGGCCGGCCCTCCGCGTCGACGGCGAGGCAGTCGGCGAGCGGCTCGTCCAGTACGGCGTCGAGCTCGGCGAGCGTCGCCTTGAGCAGTGTCGCGCGGGCGGTGTCGTTGTCGGCGGCGAACAGCCGGGCGGGGGTGTGCAGTCCGAAGAGCGTGAGGGTCTGGTAGCCCCGCTCGGCGAGTTCCGGGCCGAGGATGCTCGGATCGGTCAGCGAGTGGCAGTAGATCTCGGAGGGCGGCGCGCTCGGCAGCCGGCCCGCGGCGGCTTCGGCGTACGCGGTGGCCAACTGCCCGTACCCCTCGGCGATGTGGAACGTGCCCGCGAAGGCCTCGCGCGGGTCGACGGACCGGTCCCGGAGCCTCGGGAGCCGGGTGAGGAGCATGTTGACCTTGAGCTGGGCGCCTTCGGCGGCCGGCGGGGGTGTGTCGCCGAGCAGGGCGGCGAGCGCCTGCGGGGAGGCGTTCACCAGTGCGTGCTCCGCCGCGACCACGCCTTCGCCCTCCGCCGTGCGGTAGGTGATCTCGGCGCGGGTGCCGTCGGTCTCGATCCGGGTGGCCTCGTGCCCGGTGCGGATCTCCGCGCCCGCCGCACGGGCGGCGTCCGCGAGGGCGTCGGTGAGGGCTCCCATGCCGCCGACGGGAACGTCCCAGTCCCCCGTACCGCCACCGATGACGTGGTAGAGGAAGCAGCGGTTCTGGAGCAGCGAGGGGTCGTGGGCGTCGGCGAAGGTCCCGATGAGCGCGTCGGTGAGGACGACACCGCGGACGAGGTCGTCGGTGAAGTTCTCCTCGACACCGACGCCGATGGGCTGCTCGAAGAGCATCCGCCAGGCGGTCTCGTCGGCCACCCGGGCGCGCAGCTCCTCACGGGTGGGCAGCGGCTCCGTGAGCGTGGGGAAGACGCGCTCGGCGACCTCGCCCGTGCGGCCGTAGAACGCCTGCCACGCCTCGTACTCCCGGTCGGAGCCGGTGAGCGCGGCGAAGGAGGCACGGGTGCGGTCGGCGCCGCCGCCGACGAGCAGCCCGCTGTCGCCCTTCGGGGTGTACGAGGAGATGGAGCGTTTCCGCACGGCGAAACGCAGCTCCAGCTCGCGCACGATCTTCGGCGGCAGGAGCGAGACGAGGTACGAGTACCGGGAGAGCCGGGCGTCGACGCCGTCGAAGGGCCGTGTGGAGACGGCGGCCCCGCCGGTGGAGCCGAGGCGTTCCAGGACGAGGACGGTGCGTCCGGCGCGGGCCAGGTAGGCGGCGGCGACCAGTCCGTTGTGGCCACCACCGACGATGACGGCGTCGTACGAGCGCTGTGCGGTCATGTCTCTTGCTAGCACGCGAAGATCGCCCGCGGAACCCCGCGTCTAGGACGTGTTCCGCTCCCCGTCCGTCCGGCGCAGCGCGGCGACGCGCCGGTAGAGGTCGACGGCCTCCGCGTGGCGGCCGAGCTGTTCCAGGCAGTGGGCCTCGTCGTGGCGGCTGGCCAGGGTGTCGGCGTGGTCGGCGCCGAGGACCCGCTCCCGGGCGTCGGCGACCTGGCGGTAGACCGACAGGGCGGCCGCCCAGTCCGCCAGCCAGCCGAGGCCGACGGCGATCTCGCGGCGGCTGACGAGCGTGTCGGGATGGTCGGCGCCGAGGACGCGCTCGCGGATGGCGCACACGTCCCGAGCCTCCTCGACGGCCTCCTCCCAGCGGGAGAGCCGGCCGAGGTTGACTCCCAGGCCGTGGCGGGCGCGCAGCGTCTCGGGGTCGTCCGGGCCGTGCACGCGGGTACGGGCGTCGACCAGGTCGCGGTAGAGCTCCAGGGCCTCGGCGCTCCTGCCGAGCCGGCCCAGACAGATCCCGACCTCGTAGCGGGCCGCGAGGGTGTCGGGATGGTCGGGACCGAGGACGGAACCGCGCGCGGAGGCGACGTCCCGGTACGTCGCGAGCGCCTCCGGCCAGCGCTCCAACTGACCGAGGGTGTACGCCACTTCGTAGCGGGTCACGAGCGTGTCGGGATGCTCGTCGCCGAGCAGCCGGGTGCGCGCCTCGGCCACCTCCCGGGCCATCCGGTACGACTCGTCCAGACGCCCGAGCCGCCCGAGGTTGAACGCCAGGTTGTGGCGGCAGCGCAGGGTGTCGGGGTGGTCCGGGCCCATCGTCCGCTCGCGGGAGGCGAGCACCGCCGCGTACACCTGGTGCGCCTCGAAGTGCCGCCCGAGGCGCCCGAGCACGTACGCCGTCTCCTGGCGCGCGGCCAGGGTGTCGGCGTGGTCGGGTCCGAGGACGCGCTCGCGCGCCTCGGCGACCCGGGCGAAGGCACGCAGGGCGTCGGCGGGGCGGGCGAGCCGGCTGAGCGTGAAGCCGAGTTCGTACCGGCTGGTGAGGGTCTCCGGGTGGTCGGGCCCGAGGGCCCGCTCGCGGTCCTCGGCGACGGACCGGTGCACGTCCTCCGCCTCCTCCCAGCGGCCGAGCCGACCGAGACTGAGCCCGGCCTTGTGCCGGCTGGCGAGGACGGCGAGGAGTTCGGGGGACGGCGTGGACCGCGGGACGAAGCCCGGCGCGGGCGATGCGGGGGACGGGGTGGACCGCGGGACGCCACGGTCCGGAGCGGGCAGGACGCGTGACGCGGCGGTCCACTCCCCCGTGAGCCCGACGGCCGGGTCGAAGGCCACGGTCCGCAGCGCGAGGGAGGCGGCGGTGGCCCGGTGGCCGTGGGTCATCCGACTGGCCCAGGAGGGGAGTCGGGGCGCGGCCGCCTCCGGTACCCGTACCTCCGCGGACACCCGGTCCGGTCCGGTCCGTGCCGAGACGATCCGACGGCGCAGGTCGGTCGCGTCGGTGGGCCGCCCCTCCGGCGTCTTGGCGAGCAGGTCGAGGACGATCCGGTCCAGGTAGTCGGGGAGTTCGGCGCGGTGCGTGCGCAGCGGCTCCGGCGGGGTGTCGCGATGGCCGACGAGGACGGCCCACGCGTCGTCGAGGTCGAAGGGCGGGGCGCCGGTGGCGATCTCGTACAGCACGCATCCCAGCGAATACAGGTCGCTGCGGTGGTCGACCTCGCCGCCGCTGATCTGCTCGGGAGACATGTAGTGCGGGGTGCCCATGGCGATGCCGGTGCCGGTGAGGCGGGAGGTGAAGCCGATGTCGGCGCCCAGTCGCGCTATCCCGAAGTCGCAGATCTTCACGGCGCCGTCGCCGAGCCGCATGATGTTGGCCGGCTTCAGGTCGCGGTGCACGATCCCCTGCCGGTGGGTGTAGGCGAGGGCGTCGGCGACCTGCTCGGCGATGTCGACGACGTCCGGCACCGGCAGCGGGTGCTGTTTGTTCTCCTCCAGGAGCTGGCTGAGGTTGTGGCCCTCCAGGAGCTCCATGACGAGGAAGAGGACACCGTCGGACTCGCCGAAGTCGTGCACGACGGTGACGCCGCGGTGCTGGAGCGAGGCGGCGACGCGCGCCTCGCGGCGGAAGCGCTCGCGCAGCACCTTCACGAAGTTCGCGTCCTGCTGCGGTCCCAGCGGCTTGAGGCACTTGACCGCGACGCGGCGCCCGAGCGACTCGTCGGTGGCGCGCCACACCTCGCCCATGCCCCCGCGTCCGATCACGTCGTGCAGCCGGTACCGGCCCTGGATCAGCCTGGTTTCCGCCATCGCGTGCTGTCGCCCCCGTCGATTCGCTGCGCCCTCCCCGGCTCGTCCAGTATGGCCGTCTGGCTGCGGAGTTTGTACGGGGCGGGGCGCGTGGCGGGTCCCAGACGGGCCATCGCGTTCAAGATGTGACCTGGCGGAAGCCGCCAGCGCATCCGTGCCGGGATGCAGCGCAGCAGGTTTCCCGCCACGGTGAGCTGATGCGTGACGGTGTCCGGCGGCGGTGCGGGCCGGCCGTACAGCGCGTGGGCGTAGGGAGGCAGCGCGCCGTAAGCGAGTGCGGCAATGCGCCGCCAGACGATCTCGCGCGCCGGACGCAGGGCGGGTTTGACCGGGGGACGGCGCAGGAACGCGTCGACGGTCCGCGCGTCCTCGCCGGCGGCGAGCCGCGGCCGTACGTCGTCGAAGTAGTCGGCGAGCTCGCCCGCGGTGGCGGGCACCTCGCGCGGGTCGAGCCCGACGAGCCGGGCGGACGCGCGGTGTTCGTCGATGTAGCGGTCGGCCTGGGCGTCGGTGAGCGGGATGCCGGAGCGACGGACGACGGAGAGGTACGAGTCGACCTCGGCGCAGTGCACCCAGAGCAGGAGCTCGGGGTCGTCGACGCCGAGCAGCCGGTGGATCTTCCGCACGCGGGCGCCGGCCGCCTCGGCGGCATCGGTGCTGCCGTAGCTGATCGTGCCGACGAAGTTCGCCGTGCGCAGGAGCCGGCCCCAGGCGTCCTTCCTGAAGTCGCTGTTGATCATCACGCCGCGCACGGCGACGGGGTGCAGTGCCTGCAGATAGAGAGCGCGGACGCCGGCGATCCACATCACCGGGTCGCCGTGCAGCTGCCAGGTGACGGAATCGGGACCGAAGAGCCCGGGATCGGCGTCCTGCCTCATACCGTTCAGGCTACGGGTGCTGCCGCCGGATCGACCCCACGAAGCGGGGTCGGAGTCAGGCGACGGGGTGGGCAACCTGAGCGTGGCCCCTCAGTTCCTCACCTCGGGATCGTCGGTCCAGGTGAGGGAGCGGATGAGCCAGTCGCCCGAGGCGTCGGCGGCGAGCTCGAAGTGCTGGCGTCCCCATCCGGCGAAGGGCACACCGTCGCGGACGCCGTGCTTGTGGTAGAGCGAGGACCGCAGCGCGCGTCCCGCGACGACGACGGTGGAGAAGCTGACCTCGAACTCCTCGAAGTCGGTCAACTCGGATCCGTTCAGAAAGGCTTGACGGGGCACCAGGAACTCGTCGACGTCCATCCGGGTCACCTGCCCGTCCTGCGCCACGAACTCGATCACCGCCTCGGGTGCGAGCACGGCCCGGGCCGCGTCCAGGCTGACCGGCTCTCCCTCGCGGCGGGTGAACGCGGAGAGGAACGTGGTGGCCACCTTGTCGACGGCGCGCTCCTGGGCAGACGGCGCGTTCTTGCGCCATTCACCGGCCAGCACGGCGAACACCGAGTCGCTGCACCAGGCTCCCTTGAGGAAGGTGCCGTCACGCAGAACGGACTCGTGGCGCATCCCGATGCGCCGCATGAGGGCCGCGGACGCGACGTTGCGTACGTCGCAGATCCCGATGACGCGGTGCCAGCCGAAGCTCTCGAAGGCGATGTCGAGCGCCGCCGTGACCGCCTCGGTGGCCATGCCCGTGCCGTGCACGTCAGGGTGGAACGCGAACCCGACCTGGCCGGTGGCCGGTTCGTCGGGCTCCCGCCGGAGGAACACCTCGCCGACGACCCGCCCCGACTCGTTCTCCACGGCCAGCCCGAGCCAGTCACCGGGAGTGGCGAGCGCCTCACCGGAGATCAGGCGCTCCAGCGTCTGCTGTGTCACGTCCCTGGTGTGCGGCTCGTGCGGCAGGTAGAGCGCGACCTCGGGCAACGAGCGGTGGGCGTAGATCGCTTCGAGGTCGTCCTCGCGCACGGGGCGCAGGCTCAGCCGCTTCGTCCGGACCGGGTACGCCGGATGCGTCGGGGCGTCGGTACCTGCCGGATCGGCCGGATCGGTCAGGTCGTTCGGGTCGGACATCGAATCTCCGTTCGCGCGATGGACCCGCACAGTGTGCCGTGCCGCAGCCCGCCGAAGCGACCAGGTTCTGGTGGCCCCGACGCAGACACGGAGCCGTCACGACCGCATGACCTCCGCCCGTGTGCCCACCGCTCGTCGCACGGCGGGCCACTCCTTCGGCGGTCCTCGGCGAGCGCGAACCATGCTGCGGCTTCCATGCTGGTCCGGGGGGAGATGACCGCTGTCCGAGGCCGCTGTCGAACCCTGGCTTCCTGGGACCTGGCCGCGGAAGACCGGAGCACTGATGAGGCTTGTCGTCGATCTCAACAGATGCCAGGGGTACGCGCAGTGCGCCTTCCTCGCGCCCGAGGTGTTCACGATGCACGGAGAGGAGTCGCTCGTCTACGACCCCCACGCCGAGGACGAGCATCGGGAGAAGGTGGCGCGCGCCGTCGCGGCCTGTCCGGTGCGGGCGATCACAGCGGAGGGTCTGGCGGAAGCCCATCACACCTCAGGGCGTCCCGGCCGGTCCGCTCGCTCCGCGCAGGCCGTTCGGCCCG
This sequence comes from Streptomyces sp. NPDC059567, assembly GCF_042735655.1. NCBI lineage: Bacteria > Bacillati > Actinomycetota > Actinomycetes > Kitasatosporales > Streptomycetaceae > Streptomyces > Streptomyces sp. NPDC059567. The sequence goes on from NZ_JBHWBS010000004.1 coordinate 133,382, forward strand.
GGCAGGGGCCGTTCGATGGCCGTTGACGATTTCCACGCGTGGCTCAGGCGCGAGGGCCGGATCGTGATCGTGGGGGCTTCGCTCGCGGGTCTGCGGGCGGCGGAGACGCTGCGAGCGGAGGGCTTCGCCGGTTCGCTCACCCTGATCGGGGACGAGCCGTACGAGCCGTACGACCGGCCCCCGCTGTCCAAGGCGGTCCTGCTGGGCAAGGCATCGCCGGCCCACACCGAGCTCCCCCGGCGCCGGGAGTTCGACGCCACGTGGCGGCTCGGTGTCGCGGCGAGCGGTCTGGACATGGCGGCCAAGCGCGTGCTCCTGGCCGACGGGGACGCGGTGGAGTACGACCGGCTGCTGATCGCGACCGGGGTCCGCGCCCGGCCCTGGCCGCACGAGGCGGAAGCCCAGCTGGACGGGGTCTTCGCGCTCCGGACCCGTGACGACGCGGTCGGCCTCCACCGCCGGATGGCGGCCTCGCCCCGTCGGGTCCTGGTCGTCGGCGCCGGGTTCACCGGTTCGGAGATCGCCTCGGCCTGCCGGGACCGGGGCATCGACGTCACCGTGACGGAACGTGCCGACGCTCCGCTGGTGGGTGCGCTCGGCGGCGTGATCGGTGCGGTCGCGGCGGACATGCATCGCGAGAACGGCGTGGATCTGCGTACGGGCGTCACGGTCACCGCCCTGGAGGGCGATTCGGAGGGCCGTGTGCGGGCGGCGCATCTCTCCGACGGCAGCGTGGTCGAGGCGGATGTCGTGGTCGTCTCGCTCGGAGCGATCCGCAACACGGAATGGCTGGCCGGGTCCGGCCTCGGCGCCGGCCCCCGCGGTATCGCCTGCGACGCCGGCTGCCGGGCCTTCGACATCCGGGGCATCGTCACGGACGACGTCTACGCCGCCGGTGATGTCGCCCGCTCTCCGAACGCCCTGTTCAACTACCAGTTCCTGTCCCTGGAGCACTGGGGCAACGCCGTGACGCAGGCCGAGGTCGCCGCGCACAACATGATCAGTGTCAGCGCGGAGCGGCGGCCCCACATGGGGGTGCCCTCCTTCTGGTCCTCCCAGTTCGGGGTGAACATCAAGTCGGTCGGCGTGCCCTCGATGGGCGACGAGATCATGTTCACCCAGGGTTCGCCGGGCGAGCGGCGCTTCATCGGGGTGTACGGCCATCAGGGCCGCGTCATCGCGGCCGTCAGCTTCGACAACTCGCGGTGGCTGGAGTTCTACCAGCGCCTGATCGAGACGGGCGCGCCGTTCCCCGTGGAGTTCCCGACGGTGGACCGGCGGCCCGAGGGCCGCAAGCCGGTCCCGGCCGAGTTCCCCGACCCGTCCCTGCCGACCCATGGCCCGACGGTGACCCTCAGCGGCTACTCGCCCACTGACCAACAGCTGGTCTTCACCCCGGCCCATCGCTGACCGACGCCCGTCCGGCCCTCTCGTCCCGAGGACACCTCATGACGCATGCCACCCCGCTCCTGCGCCAGATCACCGACTACGCCAATCGCGCGGACCCGTACCCGCTGTACGAGAAGCTGCGCGAGACCCCGGTGCTTCAGGAGGAGGGCGGCCCTTACGTCATCAGCTCCTACTACGACATCCTCCATCTGCTCCACGACCCCCGAATCAGCTCGGACGCCGCCAACATCACCGCGGCGAGCACCGACGGCAGGAGCGGCGCGGAGGAGACGGGGCTGCCACCGAGCTTCATCCGGCTCGACCCGCCCGAGCACGACCGACTGCGGCGGATCGCCACCCGCCCCTTCGGCCCGCCGCACAGCCCCCACCGGGTCGACTCCATGCGCGGCGAGTTGGCCGAGATCATCTCCGGGCTGCTCGACGACCTGGGGGACGCCGGGGAGATCGACCTGGTGGACCAGTTCGCGTACCCGTTTCCCGTGACCGTGATCTGCCGGCTGCTCGGGGTGCCGCGCGAGGACGAGCCGCGATTCCGCTCCTGGGTCGACCCGATCGTGGCCGGTCTGGACCCGGACGCGGGCGGTGACACCACGGAACGGCGGCGGGAGGCTCAGGAGGCGCGGCTGCAGCTCGGCACGTACCTGGCCGGGTTGGTCGAGCAGCGGGGCAAGGAGCCTCGCGAGGACATGCTGTCCGAGCTGGTGGCGAGTCGCGGCGGCGACGGTCCCATGACGACGATGGAGGTGCTCAGCACCGCGGTCCTCCTGCTGATCGCGGGCCACGAGACGACGGTCAACCTCATCGCCAACGGCATGCTCACGCTGCTCCGCCACCCGGACGTCCTCGACAGACTGCGCGACGACCCGGCGCTTGCCGTCAACATCGTGGAGGAGCTGCTGCGTTACGAGCCGCCGGTGCAACTGGTGCCCCAGCGCACCTGTATCGCGGACATCGAGCTGCGCGGGGTCACGATTCCGAAGGGCTCGCTGATCTGGCTGGTGCTCGCCTCGGGCAACAGGGATCCGGAGCGCTTCCCGGATCCCGACCGCTTCGACCCGGACCGCGAGGACATCCAGCACCTCGGCCTGGGAAGCGGCATCCACTCCTGCTTCGGCGCGCCCCTGGCCCGGCTGGAGGCCCAGCTCGCCCTGTCGGCACTGGCCCGCCGCCTCGACAACCCACGGCTGCTGGAGGACCCACCGCCGTACCGTCATAACGCGGTGCTGCGCGGCCCGCGCCATCTGCGCATCGGCGTCGACGGGGTGCGTCCCTGAGGGGCCCCCGAGCCCGCCCCGCGGTTTTGCGACCACTGGCCGCTGCCGTCACAAGCCGGCGCATCCGTCCTGCAGATGCGCCGACGGACATCCCGCCACGACGCCTCGGCTCGGCGCGGCGGTCGGCGGTCGGCGGTCGTGGCCTACTCCCCGTTCATCCCGTCGCTTCCGCTGCAACGCCCGGCCGAGGCCGGGTGCGCATGCCCCAGCGGGCAAGAGGTGGGCCGGCAGCGCCCAGCGCCGCGAAGAACGCTGCCAGCAGCAGCCAGCCCGCCGTGCCGAGGCCGAGCACCACCGTGGTGAGGATCGCAGGAGCGAGGGCCTGGCCTGCGGTGAAGCCGAGGCCGAGGAGTCCTTGGTACTGGCCCTGGGCATGGTCGGGGGCGAGGCCGAAGCCCAGGGCGAAGCCCGCCGAGGACTCCCAGATCTCCCCGAGGCTGTGGACGAAGATCGCCGCGACGAGCAGTCCCGCCGCCGCCCAGACCGGGGTGTGCGCCGCCAGCGCCATCATCGGGCAGCTGACGAGGAAGAGCAGTCCCGCGTTGCGGAACGCCCTGCCGCCGTCGCGCGGGGTTTCGATGCGCGAGCCGATCCGGGTCTGCAGGAGCACGCAGAAGGCGGCATTGACGGCGAACACCGCGGCCACCGTCCAGCGCGGCGCTTCGGTGTGCTGGGAGATCCAGATCGGCAGGAGCAGGGACACCACCTGGTACTGGAGCCCCATGGCCCCGAACAGGGCGGTGAACGTCAGGTACGGGCGGTCCGCGAAAGCGAGCCAGCGACGCTCTCGCGGCGGTGCCGGCAGCGCCGGATAGTTGGGCAGCAGGAAGAGAAGCAGCGCGCACAGGGCGAAGCTCGCCGCGTTGCCGAGGATCAGCACGACATAGGCACCGCGGGTGTCCGCCGCCACCGCCAGCCCGGAACCCACCGTTCCGAAGATGACGCCCAGATTGACGAAGGTGCGCAGCTTCGCCCGGAACAGTGCCGGGCGTTCGGTCCCGACCCGGGCCACCAGAGCGCCCCAGGCCGCCCCGCCGGCCGCCGCGGCGATCTGGTCGACCGTCGCGAGGACCGTGAGCGCAGCCCAGCTCTCGACGAGGACGAGAGCCGCCATCGACGCCGCCTGGACCGCGAGGGCCAGCATCATGATCGTGCGCGCGCCGCGCCGGTCGGCGAGATGGCCTCCGGGTATCCCCGCGAACAGGCCGATCAGTCCGGCGATGGTGAGCGCGCCCCCGACCTGGACCGCGGGCAGGCCCACGATCAAGGTGAAGTAGAGCGCCGATGCCGCGTTGAACAGACCGTTGCCGACCCGGTTGACGAAACTGGCGGCGATCAGCACGCGCTCCGGCCTGCTGCCCCCCACCACGCCGGCTATTCGGCCGCCCGGGCTGCCCTTGATCATGAGCAGCAGGCTAGCAGCGGGCCCGGACACCGCCTCAGCTACACAAAGACCGGTGGTCCGGGGGAGCAAGCCGCCCCGACGAGCATGACGATCCATGCTTTCGTGAATTCACGATCCACTGTACTGTCGGGGCGTGCTGACCGTTGCCTCCGACATCGACGTGCTGGCCCGCTTCGGCCGTGCGCTCGCCGACCCGATCCGCTGCCGGATCCTTCTCGCGCTGGGCGAGGAGCCGGCGTACCCGGCCGACCTCGCCGATGCGCTCGGCATCTCCCGGACCCGCCTGTCGAACCACCTGGCATGCCTCCGCGACTGCGGACTCGTGGTGACCGTCCCGGACGGGCGCCGCACCCGCTACGAACTCGCCGACGAACGACTCGGCCACGCCCTGGACCACCTCCTCGCCGCCGTCGTCGCGGTCGAGTCGGACAAGACCTGCCCGGACTCCGAGGCGGAGGGCTGCTGTTGATGGCCGCACTGTCCCTCGGGCCGCCCCCGGCCCGCCGCGACGCCCTCGCCAAGCGCATACGACTGCTGGTCGCCGCGACCATCGCCTACAACGTCGTCGAGGCCGTCGTCGCGATCACCGCCGGCACGATCGCCTCCTCCACCGCGCTGATCGGCTTCGGCCTCGACTCGATCATCGAGGTCTCCTCCGCCGCGGCCGTCGCCTGGCAGTTCTCCGCCCGCGACCACACGCTCCGCGAGGCCCGGGAGAAGGCCACGCTGCGGATCATCGCCGGCTCCTTCTGCGCCCTCGCCGCCTACGTCGCCTTCGACGCGGTCCGGGCCCTGACCGGCACCGGCGAGGCCGACCGCTCCGTCCCCGGCATCGTCATCGCCGCCCTCTCCCTGGCGATCATGCCGTTCCTCTCGGCCGCCCAGCGCCGCGCGGGCCGCGAACTCGGCTCCGCCTCCGCGGTCGCCGACTCCAAGCAGACCCTGCTCTGCACCTATCTCTCCGCCGTCCTGCTGGTGGGCCTGGTCCTCAACGCCACGCTCGGCTGGGCCTGGGCCGACCCCATCGCCGCCCTGGCCATCGCCGCCATCGCCGCCAAGGAAGGCCGCGACGCCTGGCAGGGCAAGGGCTGCTGCGCACCCACCACCCATGCCCACACCCCGGCCGCCGTAGGAGCAGCCGCGATCGACACGGACGCATGCGGCTGCATGCCGGGCTGCTCCTGCTGTTCATGAACTCCTCCGGAGGTCCGAACGGCTCCCGCGTGCCCGCGGTGCCCGGTCCAAGGGCTGTGGGTCACGAGGACGGTCCGGACCGACCGGCTCACGGCGGTCGACTGGCCGGTCGGCATCGCTCAGCGCCTGGTCCTGACGGACACGGACGGGGTACGGGCGGAGGTCGACCTGCGCGTCCTCGTCTCGAACCCGGCGCTGTGGCTTCGACTCGAAGCCGATGCGCGGGTCGCCCAGGAGCGCGGCACCCTGGACCACGGAACAGCCGGACTCGCCCGGCTCACCCGGCGCGTCGATACGGAGACGACCCACTCCGTCTTCAGGATGTCCGGCCTGGACCAGTACGGGCGCCGGGCGCGGCGCGGCGGTCACCCGGCCGGGGCAGGCTCCTCCACGCGGTCGAAGCGGTGCGAGAATCCCGGCCGCCACCGCCCCCACGTCCCGGAGCGGTGTCCGCAACGTCGCTCTCCCTCCGCGTACGTCTCCAAACCGCGTCCGGTGTGACGTACCTGACGGCCGGGAGGGGGATCTTGACGCTTTCCTGACGCGTGACCCGGGGCTGGTGAGGCGCCCCCTGCTTAGGCTTGCTCGGCTGTCCGCGCGATGGCCGAAAGCCGACACCTACCAGCACCCAAGGACACCCGATGGCGACCACGAACAACGCCCGCACCGGTCGATTGCGCGCGTGGATGCTCGAGGGCCTGTCCGACATGGGCAAGGGCAAACCCTCCCGGCCCGCGGAGGCGGCCCCGGACGCCGGGCACAAGGGCCAGCCGTGGTACCGGGTGATGTGCCTGACCGGTGTCGACTACTTCTCCACCCTCGGCTATCAGCCGGGCATCGCCGCCCTGGCCGCCGGGCTCCTCTCCCCCATCGCCACGATCGTCCTTGTCGTCGTGACGCTCGCCGGCGCACTGCCCGTCTACCGGCGCGTGGCCGAGGAGAGCCCGCACGGTGAGGGGTCGATCGCGATGCTGTCGCGGCTGCTGTCCTTCTGGAAGGGCAAGCTCTTCGTCCTGACCCTGCTGGGCTTCGCGGCGACCGACTTCCTCATCACCATCACCCTCTCGGCCGCCGACGCCTCCACCCACCTCGTGGAGAACCCGCACCTGGAATCAGCCCTGCACGACAAGCAGGTCCTGATCACCATGATCCTGATCGCGCTCCTCGGAGCGGTGTTCCTGAAGGGCTTCCTGGAGGCGATCGGCGTCGCCGTCGCCCTCGTGGCCATCTACCTCGCACTCAACGCCGTCGTCGTGGTCAGCGGCCTGTGGCACGTGATCACCGAGGGCCATGTCGTCACCGACTGGACCGCCGCCCTGACGCAGGAGCACGGCAACGTCTTCGCGATGATCGGCGTCGCCCTGCTCGTCTTCCCCAAACTCGCCCTCGGGCTCTCCGGCTTCGAGACCGGCGTCGCCGTGATGCCGCACGTGAAGGGCGACCCGGGCGACACCGAGGCGAAGCCCGCCGGCCGCATCCGGGGCACGAAGAAGCTCCTGACGACGGCCGCGCTGATCATGAGCGTCTTCCTGATCTGCACCAGCTTCATCACCACCGTGCTCATCCCCCACGAGGAGTTCGAGCCCGGTGGCAAGGCCAACGGCCGCGCGCTGGCCTACCTCGCCCACGAGTACCTCGGCAACACCTTCGGCACCATCTACGACGTCTCGACCATCCTCATCCTGTGGTTCGCAGGGGCGTCGGCGATGGCGGGCCTCCTCAACCTCATGCCCCGCTACCTGCCGAAGTACGGCATGGCCCCGCACTGGGCCCGCGCGGTGCGCCCCATGGTCATCGTCTTCACCCTCGTCGCGTTCCTGGTCACGTGGATCTTCGACGCCGACGTGGACGCGCAGGGCGGCGCGTACGCGACCGGCGTCCTCGTCCTGATCTGCTCGGCCGCCATCGCGGTGACGATCGCGGCGCGCAAGGCCGGCCAGCGCGGCTGGACCATCGGCTTCGGCGTCATCTCGGCCGTGTTCCTCTACACGACCGTCGTGAACGTCATCGAGCGTCCCGACGGCGTCAAGATCGGCGCCTGCTTCATCGCCGGCATCATCCTGATCTCGCTCCTCTCCCGGCTCGGCCGCGCCTTCGAACTCCGTGTCACACACGTGGAGCTCGACGACATGGCGGAACGCTTCATCCGAGACATCTCCCATCGCACCGCCCGGTTCATCGCCAACGAACCCGACCACCGGGACGTCGCCGAGTACCGCGAGAAGATCGAACAGATCCGTACCGACAACGACCTCCCGACCAGCGAGGACTTCGTCTTCGTCGAAGTCACCGTCACGGACCCCTCCGAGTTCGAGGCGGGCCTCACCGTCCGCGGCGAGGTCATGCACGACCGCTACCGCGTGCTGACCCTCGAGTCCTCCTCCGTCCCCAACGCGCTGGCCGCTCTCCTCCTCCACGCCCGCGACACCACCGGAACACGCCCCCACATCTACTTCGAATGGACCGAAGGCAACCCCTTCGCCAACTTCCTCCGCTTCTTCCTCCTCGGCCAGGGCGAAGTCGCCCCCGTCACCCGCGAGGTGCTACGAGAGGCAGAACCCGACCGGGACCGCCGCCCCCGCGTCCACGTCGGCTAGTGGCACCACGGGACCGGGAGGCTCCGGGATCCCTCGTGTCAGGACCGCGTGAAGAGTTGGGACGTGCGCGCCTGCTCAAAGGCACACCGGCCTACAGTCACGGCATGAGCCGATCTGACGGCCGTCTGCCCGTCGACCGCCGCGTGCGCCGCATGTCGATGGCGCTCGCCGTGGCAGCCGTGCTCCTCAGCGCTCTCGGGGCCGTGGGCGACAGCATGTGGCTGATGGGGGCAGGGGCCTGGCTCCTGATCGCGGCCATTCTCCTGGACCTCGTGTACCGGCCCTGAGCCCCCCGCGCCGGCCCGCCCGGTGGGTCGGAGGCGCGCGCACCGAGTTGTCGGCCTTCCGTCCACCATGCGCAAGCCGACCCGCACTTGCCGATGAGGCCGGCCAGTAGCACGGCGACGTTTGAGAATCAGGCAGCCCCGAGGCACCACAGCGAGGTCGTCTCGCCCGCGCGGGCTCGGTACAGGGGGTCCGAGGGGCCAGTCGCTCGGGGGTGACGAGGCTTCGTGACCGTGCGGGACAGCACCCGCAGGCCCGCGGACGCGATCGCGTCCGCGAGTTCCGTCCGGGCGCGCAGGCCGAGCCGTTCGGCCAGGTCGGAAAGGATCAGCCAGCCTTCACCGCCCGGCTCCAGATGGTCTGGGAGGCCGTTCAGGAAGCGGTGCAGCATCCGGCTCTGCTGCGGGCCAGCAGCGCCGCCGTCATGCCTGCGCCGCGGCCGTTCCCGCTGTTTCCGCGACGGGTAGGGAGACCACCATCGTCAGGCCACCGCCCGGGGTGTCCTCCGGGGTCAGGGTGCCGGCCATGGCCTCGGTGAGACCGCGGGACAGGGCGAGCCCGAGGCCGACGCCTGTGGTGTTGTCGGTGTCGCCCAGCCGCTGAAACGGTTCGAAGATCCGCTCCCGGCCGGTGGGCGGAAGACCGGGGCCCCGATCGACGACGCGCAGTTCGACACGGTCGGCGAGCGCGCTGGCGGTGACCAGCACCGGGGTCCCCGGCGGGGCGAAGCGCGCGGCGTTGCCGACGAGGTTCGCGATGACACGTTCGAGCAGCGGCGGGTCGGCGATCACGGACGGGATGGCCTCCAGGCCGTGGAGCTCGGGCGGTGTCGCGTCCGGCGGCAGCGAGTCCAGGGCGGAGGGCAGGACCTCCTTCAGACTCGTGGCACGAAGGTCGAGCGTGAGCGCGCCTGCCTGGAGCCTGCTCATGTCCAGCAGATTGTCGATGAGCCGGCTGAGGCGCGCCATGGATTCGTCCGCGGTGGCCAGCAGTTCGCCCCGTTCCTCGTCCGTGAACTGCACGTCCGGGCTCCGCAGGGAGCCGACCGCAGCCCAACCCGCGGCGAGGGGGGTGCGCAGGTCGTGACTGACGGCCGCGAGAAGCGCGGTGCGCATACGGTCGGCGGCCTTGACCGGTTCGACCTCGGCGGCTGCCTCGGCGAGCCGGGCCCGTTCGACGGCCGCGGAGACATGCGCCGCGAACGCGGCGAGGACCCGGCGCTCGGACGACGGCAGGGCACGGCCTCGCAGGACGAGGTGGAGACCGGGGCCCACGGACACCTGGGTCGCGGTGGGGTCGTCCACCTGCCGCTCGACGAGTTCGGCGGAGTCCATCGCGAAGGTCTCCCTCGTACGGGCCAGGAGCGCCGGTACGGCCTGGTCGCCTCGGACGACGTCGCCGGTGAGTGAGGAGAGCGTCTCCGCCTCGGCCGTGGCCGCCGCGGCGCGTCGGGACATCCGGAGTGAACGGTCCACGATCGCGGCCACCGTGCCCGCGACCAGGACGAACACCACGAGCGCGAGCAGGTTGTCGGGGTCGCTGAAGCTGAACTCGCCGATCGGCGGTATGAACCAGTAGTTGAGCAGCAAGGACGCGGTCACCGCGGCGACGAGCGCGGAGACGACCCCGCCGATGCAGGCCACGCCCACCACGGTCACCAGGAACAGCAGCGCCTCACTCGTCAGGTTGAAGGTGCCCCGGGTGCGGTCGAGGAGGAGCGTCAGCAGAACGGGAAGCACGAGACCCGCCACAGGCCCGGCGACGAGTCGGGAGGTCGGCAGCGTACGACGGCGGGAGGGCAGCAGCCTGCCGCGTCCGGCCCGCTCGTGCGTGACCATGTGGACGTCGATGTCGGAAGAGAGGGCCACGGTCGTCTCGCCGATCCCACGGCCGGTGAGGAAGCGTTCGAGTCGGCCGCGCCGACTCGTCCCCAGGACGAGCTGGGTGGCGTTCTCGGCGCGCGCGAACTCCACCAGCGCGGTGGCCACGTCGTCTCCCACGACCGTGTGGTAGCTGCCGCCCACGCTCTCGACCAGACGTCGCTGCCGGGCGAGCGCGGAGTGCGAGGCCCCTGTCGCAAGACCGTCGCTGCGGACGACGTGCACGGCGAGCAGGGCGCCGCCCTGGGCCGCGCGGGCGGCGATGCGGGCGGCGCGACGGATCAGCGTCTCGCCTTCGGGCCCGCCGGTCAGTGCCACCACGACGCGCTCACGGGTCTCCCACACCCTGCCGATGCCGTGCTCGGAGCGGTACCTCCGCAGGGCCTCGTCGACGCGGTCGGCGGTCCAGAACAGGGCCAGTTCGCGCAGCGCGGTGAGATTGCCCGGCAGGAAATGGTTGGCGAGCGCGGCGTCGATCTTCTCCGGCGGGCAGACGTCGCCGTGAGCCATCCTGCGGCGCAGCGCCTCCGGATCCATGTCGACGAGCTCGATCTGGTCGGCTCGGCGTACGACGTCGTCGGGCACTGTCTCCAGCTGCGGAACCCTGGTGATCTTCACGACGACGTCGTTGAGGGATTCCAGGTGCTGGATGTTGACGGTGGCGACGACGTCGATACCGGCGGCCAGCAGCTCCTGCACGTCCTGCCAGCGCTTGGCGTTGCGGCAGCCCGGCACGTTGGAGTGGGCGAGTTCGTCGACGAGAACGACGTCCGGGCGGCGTCGCAGCGCGGCGTCGAGATCGAGCTCGGGATACGTGCTGCCGCGGTACTCCCGCCGCGCCCGGTCCAGCACCTCCAGGCCGTCCAGCATCGCCTCGGTGCGGGGCCGGCCATGGCACTCCACGTAGCCGACGACCACATCGGTGCCGCGTGCGGCCCTGCGCCGGCCCTCGTCGAGCATGCGGTACGTCTTCCCGACGCCGGGTGCCGCGCCGAGGAAGACCTTGAGCGTTCCCGGACGCGTCGCGGGCAAGGGCGAGGCATCCAGGGGGCCGTCGTGCTTCAGAACTTCTCCGGGCGGATCAGGGCGGCCACCAGGTAACCGACCAGGCTGATGGCCACGACGAGGCCGACGACGTTCTCTACGCCCATGCGCGATCAACTCCCCTTGTGCGTACACCCCTTGGAGTACGTGTTCAGGTATACGGAAACGCGCCGCATCGTGGGCGCACAGTCAGCTTGACGGCTCCCTTGCGCGGTCCGGGGTGATGCTGACGCAGTCCTGACGATTCCCATACGGATAGGGTGAAGACGGGGTGCCGGGAAGTCTGGTCGGCGGCGGGGACCACGAGGCCCCGTCTGGTCCAGGGGACGTCATGCGAAGCGTCGGCACGGTCCTTCGTCTTGTGGTGCTCGCCACCGCCGTGGCGACGGGTGCCCGCCGGCGCGCATCCCCGCTCCCTCTTCGGCCTCGCCCTGCCGACGCGACGCTTGTACGAGGACCACGACATCAGCGACATCACTCGTCGACGCCTGCAACGCTCGCTGGACCTGGAGGACGCGCGACTCGCTTGCGCCACCCCCGCTGCGCCTCGATCGAGCGGGCTGAGGCCGACCGCGCCGGGCCGGCCCCGCAGAGTCCGTCGGCCGAGAACAGGCCTTGGTGGTGACGCAGGCGTAGCCGGAGGCTTCTCGTCCCAACGGTTTCAGCGTCGGACGCGGGGCATTCCCAGGCCGATCCAGGAGATGATCTCGCGCTGGATCTCGTTGTTTCCGCCCCCGAAGGTGAAGATGACGGCGGAGCGGTAGCCGCGTTCGAGTTCGCCGTGGAGGACCGTGCCGGCGGAGCCTTCCTTGAGGGCGCCGGCCGCGCCGACGATCTCCATGAGCCAGGCGTAGGCGTCGCGGCGGGCCTCGGAGCCGTAGACCTTGACCGCGGAGGCGTCCTGGGGGGTCAGGGTGCCCTGTTGGACGGCGTTCACCATCTGCCAGTTGAGGAGTTTCATCGCGTCGAGCCGGGTGTGCGTACGGGCGAGGCTGCGGCGCACCCAGCCGAGGTCGATCACGCGGCGGCCGTCGGCGAGCTTGGTGTCGGAGGCCCAGCGCTGGACGTCCTGGAGGGCGCGGATCGCCATCGTGCCGTGGGCGGCGAGGGTCACGCGCTCGTGGTTGAGCTGGTTGGTGATCAGCCGCCAGCCCTTGTTCTCGTCGCCGACGCGATGGGAGACGGGGACGCGGACGTTCTCGTAGTAGCTCGCGGTGGTGTCGTGCGAGGCGAGGGTGTTGATGAGCGTGCAGGAGTAGCCGGGGTCGCTCGTCGGGACAAGCAGCATCGTGATGCCCTTGTGGGCGGGGGCGTCCGGGTCCGTGCGGACGGCGAGCCAGACCCAGTCGGCCGTGTCGCCGTTGGTCGTCCAGATCTTCTGCCCGTTCACGACGTATGCGTCGCCGTCCCTGACCGCGCGGGTCTTGAGGGCGGCGAGGTCCGTGCCCGCGTCGGGCTCGCTGTAGCCGATGGCGAAGTCGATCTCGCCGGAGAGGATCTTCGGCAGGAAGGACGCCTTCTGTTCGTCGGTGCCGAACTGCATGATCGTGGGACCGACGGTGTTCAGGGCCATCAGCGGCAGCGGGACGCCGGCCTGGGCGGCCTCGTCGAAGAAGATGAACTGTTCCATCGGGCTCAGCCCGCGCCCGCCGTACTCGGTGGGCCACCCCACCCCGAGCCAGCCGTCGGTGCCGAGCCTTCGCACGGTCTCGCGGTAGAAGCGCTTCTGAGCGGCGGGATCGGCGTACCGGGCGTGGACGTCCTCGGGGACGAGCTCGGCGAAGTACGCGCGCAGTTCCGCGCGCAGGCGGTGCTGGGCGGGCGTGTACTCGAGGTGCATGGGGGCCTCCCGTGGCAGCGTCCTTCGTACCGTGCGCGCGACGGCGGCCACGGTAGAACGTGTTCCACAAATGGGGAAGCCCCATGACGGGCCCGGGCCCGGCCCACGGGCACGGACCACCCCGGCCCGGCGGGGCCGGACCGAGGCGGTGGTGGCGCGGGGTCGGGGTCCGGGGTCCGAGGTTCGGGAACCCGCGGGATCACCGGCCCTCGGGGTTCAGGGCAGGAGCTCGTCCAGGGAGGCGCGTCCCTTCTCCGCCATACGGCGCTCCGCCCACGCGAGGCTCTTCGGATTCACGTCACGACCTGAGGCGAGGACCAGGTCCTCCGCCGTGTATTCGCCCTCCGACCCGGCATGCAAGAGGCGGTCGGGCGTCGGGCTCTCCCCCGGAGATGTCTTGTCGGACTCAGCGTTCATGCCGCCTCCTACTAGTTCTTCCGGCACTGGCCATTCTCGTGTCCGGCTCCCGGTCCCGCATCCGGGCCGGACCGGGACCGGGCCGCCGTGTCGGTTCCGTATCGGCGGCCTGTCGGCGGGAACGGCGAGGGTGGACGGCCCAGCCACGTCACACGGGAGCCGTCGATGCCACAGCCCGAGCCCTTTCCCCTCCGCCGGATCCGGGTCGTCGCCGCCCGGCGGGTCACCCCGCGCATGATCAGGGTCACCTTCGGTGGCGAGGGCCTCTCCGAGCTCCGGCTCGCCGGGCCCGACCAGCAGGTGAAGCTGTACTTCCCCCGGCCGTCCGGCCGCGCCGAGCCGGTGCTGCCCGCGCCGGATCCGGACGGCGACGTGATGCGCTGGTACGCGGCGTACGGAGCGATTCCGGAGGCCGAGCGTCCATGGATGCGGAGCTACACCCTCCGGGCCCATGATCCGGCCGCGGCCACCGTGACCATCGACTTCTTCGTCCACGAAGACCGGCTCCATGGGCCCGCGACACGCTGGGCGCTGGCCGCGCGGCCCGGCGACACGCTGGGCATGTTCGGACCGTCGGCGTACTTCGCCGAGCCGATCGTCCTCGGGGGCGGCGGACTGGACGCTGCTGGTCGCCGACGGGTGCTCCCTCCCGGCGCTCGCCACCCTCGCCGAGGCGCTCCCACCGGGCCACCGCGCCCTCGCCTTCGTCCAGGTCCCCGACGCGGCGGAGGAGCAGCCCCTGGCGACGGCCGGCGCACTGACCGTGCACTGGCTGCACGGGAACGCGTCGGTCGTCGCCGCCGTGCGGGAGGCCGCGCTCCCGTCCGGCGCACCGTACGTGTGGCTCGGCGGAGAGGCCGGGACCGTACGGGCGCTGCGGCTCACCTGATCGACGAGCGCGGGTACGACCGCCGTGCCGTCGACTTCACCGGCTACTGGCGCCACCGCCTCACCCAGGACGACGCGCCCACGCCGGAGGACCTGGCGGAGGCACGGGAACGACTGGAGCAGGCGGGCGGGAGCGCCGGGGGCTGAGGGGCCGGCCCGGACGGGTTCGCGCCGTGGTGGGCTACGAGTACACCTGCCACCAGCGGTCCGCCTCAGCGCGAGCCACTTCGGCGTCGTACCGACTCGCGTCGAAGTGGAGCTCCGGCGGCGGGTACGGCGCGGGGGGTGTGCGCCGCCCGCGGAACCTCCCAGTCCGACCACCGCACGATGCCCCCGAACCTCTGCACGACCACGGCCAGGAAGCCGCAACAGGCACCGGTGCAGTCCGGTTCGCCCAGCTCCAGGCGGCGCGCCTCGCCGGTCGCCCGGAGAGGGCTGGGGCCGCCGGCCGAAAGCCTCAGGCCCCCCGTACGAGAGCCGCCGCCTGCCTCACCGTCAGGGTGCCGCCCTCCTCGTAGCTCCTCGTGTACGTCTCCGGGGGCAGGGCCGCCCGCAGCGCCCGCTCGGCCTGTTCCCGTACCGATGCTTCGGTCCGGCCCGTGAACGGGCGGAAGCCCGCGCCTCCCGCCTCTCCTCGGTGGGCGTCGTACGCGCCCAGGAGCCGGGCTCCGTCCGCGGCTTCGTCCGTCGTGCCGCGGCCGGCCCTCGCCCAGGCCGCCGTCGCGAACTGGCAGACGACGAGGTACGGCGCCACGAGGTACGCGAGGGTCTCGACGTCCCGCACGGCCTGGGCCAGGTGCGCGACGGCGTCTTCGTACGTCCCGTCGAGGCAGTCCAGCCAGCCCCGCAGCCCACCGGTCACTCCGGCGAAGAGATCGGGCACGTTGCCCCCGAACTCACCCTCGATGCGCTCGAGTTGTTCACGCGCCAGGCCCGTGCGTCCGGTGTGCGCGTAGTGCTGGGCGAGCAGCAGCCGGGCCGTGCTGACGGGCTCGCCGGTCGGCGCGCCGGTCTCCTCGGCGGCTTCGGCCAGCAGGCGTTCGGCCTCCTTCCGTGCCGTCGCGTCGGCATCCGGGAGGCGCAGCCGTACGGCGGCGAGGCGGGCCGTGAAGACCGGGACCTGTGAGCGGGCACCGAGGCGGGCCGACGCCTGCGCGGCACGCTCGAAGTCGGCGGCGGCCTCCGGGAGACGGTCTGCCTGTTCGTACGCCTGCCCCCGCGCGCAGAGGGACTCGGCGATGCCCCATGAGTCCTGCTCCCGCTCGAAGAGCGCGAGCGCCCGCTCGGCGTCGTCGAGTCGGTCGCCGAGGAGCTTGGCCCGCAGGAGGAAGGTGAAGGCGAGGTCCCAGCGGTCGCCGTGCGCGCGGCAGGCGGTGACGACGGCCGCCAGCGTGTCGTCGAGGCCGTGGAACTCGCCGGTCATCAGACGGGCGAAGTACCACATCGAACCGGGCTGACGGCAGTTCTGTGGCATACCGGGGCGGTACGCGGAGACGATGGCGGCCAGCCTGGCGCGGGTCTCGGGCCGCTCCATGGCCGTCGCGCCCTCGCCGCCCTCGGCCGCGAGGACCAGCATGCGGCAGCCTCGCCGGGCCTCCCACAGCTGCTCGTCGTTCCACGGCGGCGGCGTGTCGGTGCAGCGCCCGGCGAGGGGCACGGCATGCCGAACGGGCGACGCGAACGGGTCGGGGCCGAGGGCGGCCGCCGCCAGTGACCATGCGCGGGCGTCGGCCTGCCGGGCACGGAGCTGCCAGAACCAGCTCATGGACAGGACGAGGCAGAGCGCCTCCTGTTCCTCCCCACGGTCGACGGCGGTCCGCAGCGCCGCCGTCACATTGTCGTGCTCGGTCTCGAGACGCCGCAGCCAGTCGTCCTGTCCGGGCCCCCGGAGTGCGGCGTCTCCGATGCGGGCGACTTCCCGGTAGTGGACGAGGTGACGCCGTTCGGCGACGGCGCGGTCCCCGCTCTCGTCGAGACGTTCGGCGGCGTACTCGGCGACGGTCTCGAGGAGTCGGTAGCGCATCGTCCCATCGCCCTCGGAGGGCACGGCGACGACGAGCGACTTGTCGACCAGCGCACCGAGGAGGCCGAGGACACGAGCGGCCGGCACGGCGCCTCTCGCGTCCCGGTCGGCATCGGCCGCACCCGCCCCGTCCCGTCCCGGACCCCCGCCCTCGGCAGCCGTCGCGCAGACCGCCTCCGCCGCCGCCAGGTCACAGCCGCCCGAGAAGACCGAGAGCCGGCGCAGTACGGTCCGTTCGCTCCCGTCGAGGAGGTCCCACGACCAGTCCACCACCGCGCGCAGCGTCTGCTGCCGGGGCAGCACCGTCCGGGCCCCGGTGGTCAGCAGCGGAAAGCGGTCGTCGAGCCGTTCGGCGATCTGGCGCGGGGCGAGCAGCCGCAGCCGCGCCGCCGCCAGTTCGATCGCCAGCGGCAGACCGTCGAGGCGGCGGCATATCTCCGCGCATGCCTCGGGGTCGTCCGCCGGGTCGAATCCCGCCCGCGCGGCCGCCCCGCGCTCGGCGAGCAGCCGCAGCGCGCCGTCCGGAGACAGCGGTTCCACCGGTCGTACGAACTCTCCCGGCACCCCCAGCGGCTCGCGGCTGGTGGCGAGCACGGTGACACCCGGGCAGCGGACCAGCAGCTGCTCCACCAGCTCCGCCGCCGCGCCCACCACGTGCTCGCAGTTGTCGAGGACCAGCAGCAGGCGACGCGACGCGCAGTGCTCCACGAGCCGGGTGAGCGTGTCTCGCGCGCTCGGCTCGACGACCGTGGTCCCGCTCCACAGCTGCGTCTCCCGGGCACCGAGTGCGGTCAGGACGGCGGAGGGAACGTCGGACTCCGAGCGTACGGAGGCGAGTTCGGCGACCCGTACCCCCTCCTGCCAGTGCGGCGCACCGCGTTCGGCGGCTTCCAGCGCGAGCCGCGTCTTGCCGACCCCGCCGGTTCCGAGCAGGGTGACGAGTCGCCGCTCCCTCACCTCGCCCACGAGGGCGTCCAGTTCGGCATCGCGTCCGACGAAGGACGTGAGGCGGGCAGGGACGCGGAGGCCTTCCGGCGCGGGAGCGTCGCCCGCCAGCAACTCGGCGTGCAGTTCCCTCAGTTCCTGCCCGGGATCCGTGCCGAGGCGGTCCGCGAGGAGCATGCGGACATCGGCGTACACCTGCAGCGCCTCGGCCGGCCGGCCCGCCGCCCGCAGGGCCCGGATACGAAGGGCCTGGAGTGGCTCGTCCAGCGGATGCTCGGCGGCCAGTGCCGCCAGCGGGGCGACGGCGCTCGCCGCCTCCCCGAGGGCCACGTCGGCGGCCAGACGGTCCCGATGGGCCTGCGTGTGGCGTCGGTCCGCCCGTACGACGAGAGGGTCGGCGTCCCGGCCGGGGAGGTCGGCGAGGGCGGGCCCGCACCACAGCCCGAGCGCCTCGTCGAGGAGACGGGCCGCTCGAGCCGGGTCCCCCGCCGCGAGTGCGCCGGAGCCGTCGGCGGCCAGCCGCTCGAACACATGGAGGTCGATGTCCTCGGGGCCGGCGGCGAGCCGGTACCCGCCGGCCGTGGAGGCGACGGCCTCCCGGCCGAGCGCCCGCCGCAGCCGTCCGACCAGCGCGTGAAGCGCCCCGGTGGGTTCCTCGGGCGGTGCGTCCTCCCAGATCAGGTCGATCAGCTCGCCCGCCCCGACCTCGCGCCCGCCGGCGGCGGCCAGCGCGGCCAGCAGGGCCCGGAGCCGGGCGCCGCTGAGCACGGCCTCGCCGCCGTCGGCCCGGAGGGCGCGGCTCGGGCCGAGGACGCGGTAGCGGAGGATCACCGGCCCATTCTGCCCCGGTCGGTCACAACTCCAGTACGCCGCGTGTCGCCGCCATGGCGTTGAAGGGGTCCGGGTTCGACAATGGTGTCGATGACCGATGACGACCGGGGCACGCACAGTGGCGAGATCGGGCCCACCGAGCGGCTCGCCATGAATCGGACCGGCAGCTTCGACTGGGACCTCGACACGGGCACCATCGACGTCGACGAGGCCGGGCTGCTGGTCTTCGGGCTGGAATCGGGCGGGTTCGACGGGCGCCCGACCTCGCTCATCCAACGCCTTGACCCGGAGGAGCGGACCCGGCTCGACGCGGTGATCCACCGGGCGATCACCAGTGGTGAGACCTCGTACTCCGCGCACTTCCGGACGGAGGACGAGGAAGGTACACCCCAGTGGACGCATGTCCAGGCACGAATTCTGCGGACGGCCGACGGCATGGCCCACCGGATCGTCGGGATCGTCCGGGACACCACCACCGAGGTCGCGCACTCCGAGATCGTCCTGGAGCTGGAGAAGCGCCGCGAGGTGCAGACCAGCATCGTGGAGCGGACCACACACGCGCTGTCGCGTGCCGTGACGGTCGACGACGTGACGGCCGCGATGACCGGCCCCGGCGGGCTCGCCAGGCTCGGCGCGGACGGTCTCGCGCTCGGTCTGGTGGAGAACGGCTCGCTCAACATCATCGCGCTGAGCGGCGAGTCCCTGGACGCCCTGAACGACTTCCGTTCGCGCCGCCTGGACCGGGGCCTGCCGCTCGCCGAGACGGTGCTGAGCGGGCGGCCACGGTTCGTGCCCGCCTTCGCCACGCTCGGCCGGGACTTCCCGGAACTCGCTCCGTACATCGAGCGGCTGAGGTTCACGTCCGCCTGCTATCTGCCCCTGGTCGCGCAGGCCCGCTCGCTCGGCGGCATGGCGCTGTTCTACCGCCGCCGTTCCTCCTTCAACGCCGACGAACGCAACCTGCTGCTCGGCCTCGCCGCGATCGTCGCCCAGTCCCTCCAGCGCGCCCTCCTCTTCGACGAGGAACGAGAACTCGCCACCGGGCTGCAGGAGACGATGCTTCCCCGCCGTATTCCGGCGATCTCCGGCGGCGAGATCGCGGTGCGCTACCACGCGGCGTGGAGCGGGCGGCAGGTCGGCGGTGACTGGTACGACGTGATCCCGCTGCCCCGCGGCCGCGTCGGGATCGTGGTCGGCGACGTCCAGGGCCACGACACCCACGCGGCCGCGATCATGGGCCAGTTGAGGATCGCGCTCAGGGCGTACGCGGGTGAGGGTCACGCGCCCTCGACCGTGCTGGCGCGGGCCTCGCGCTTCCTCGCCGAGCTCGACACGAACCGCTTCGCGACCTGCACCTACGCCCAGGTGGACCTGGGCACCGGTGCCGTGCGCGCGGTGCGCGCAGGGCATCTGGGGCCGCTGATCCGGCACACCGACGGCCGGGTCGGGCAGCCGAAGCTCCGCGGCGGGCTTCCCCTCGGCCTGGCGACCGTGTTCGGGGACGAGGAGTTCCCGGAGACGCGGCTCGACCTGGTCCCGGGCGAGACGCTGGTGCTGTGCACGGACGGTCTGGTCGAACAGCCGGGCTCGGACATCGAGTCCGGCCTGGAAGCGCTGTCGGCGGCGATGAGCAGCGGTCCGCCGCAGGCGGAGGCGCTCGCGGACCATCTGTCGGAACAGCTGTGGGAGCGGTGGGGCGCGGGTGACGACGTGGCTCTGCTGGTGCTGCGGCGCAGCCCGGACCCGGGGACACCGCGGGCGCCGCGCATCCATCAGTACATCCACCAGGCGGATCCGCAGGGACTCTCGGACGCGCGGGCGGCGGTGGGTCAGGCGCTACGGGACTGGAGCATGCCCGAACTGGCCGACGACGCGGAACTGTTGACCGGCGAGCTGCTGGTGAACGTGCTGCTGCACACCGAGGGCGGGGCGGTGCTCACGCTGGAGGTGCTGCCCGAGCCGGTGCGGAGGGTACGGCTCTCGGTGCAGGACCGTTCGAGTGCGTGGCCCCGTCGGCGCACACCGGGCGAGGCGGCGACCTCGGGGCGCGGGCTGCTGCTCCTGGACGCGCTGGCGTCGCGGTGGGGTGTGGAGCCGCGCGGCGAGGGCAAGGCCGTGTGGTGTGAGATCGGCCCGTCGCAGGTGCCGGCCGCGGCCGAGTCACCGGGCCGAGGGTGAGGGTGAGGTGCGCTGATGGATCCCGTGGCGGCGCTGGACCGGATCGCGTTCCTCCTCGAACGCTCCCAGGCGCCGACGTACCGGGTCCGGGCGTTCCGTACCGCGTCCGCGGCCGTCACGGCGATGGCGGACGGCGAGGCGGAGCGACGGGCGAAAGCCGGCACGCTCGAGTCGGTGAAGGGCATCGGGCCGAAGACGGCGGCGGTGATCCGTGAGGCGCTTGAGGGCCGGGTGCCGGAGTACCTGGAGCGCCTGGAGGCCGAGATCCCCGTGCCGGAGGTCAGCGGCGGCGAGGCGCTGCGGGCGGCGTTGCGGGGCGACTGCCATCTGCACTCCGAGTGGTCGGACGGCGGCAGCACGATCGAGGACATGGGCCGCACGGCGGCGCGGATCGGTCACGGGTGGGCGGTCCTGACGGACCACTCGCCGAGCCTGAAGGTCGCGCGCGGGCTGTCGCCGGATCGGCTGCGGGAGCAACTGGACGTGGTGGCACGGCTGAACGAGGAATGGGCGCCGTTCCGGCTGCTGACCGGGATCGAGTGCGACATCCTGGAGGACGGTTCGCTGGACCAGGAGCCGGAGCTGCTCGACCGGCTGGACGTGGTGGTCGGCTCGGTGCACTCGAAGCTGCGGATGGACGCGCCGGCGATGACCCGGCGGATGGTGAGGGCGGTACGCAACCCCCTGATGGACGTCCTCGGGCACTGCACGGGGCGGCTCGTGAGCGGGGGGCGGTTGCGGCCGGAGTCGACCTTCGACGCGGACCGGGTCTTCGCGGCGTGCGTCGAGTCCGGGACGGCGGTGGAGATCAACAGCCGCCCGGAGCGCCTCGATCCGCCGCGGCGGCTGCTGCGGCAGGCGGTGGAGGCCGGGGTGTGGTTCGCGGTGGACACGGACGCGCATGCGCCGGGGCAGTTGGAGTGGCAGATCTTCGGCTGCGCGCGGGCGGAGGAGTGCGGGGTGCCGGCGGAGCGGGTGATCAACACATGGTCGGCGGAGGAGCTGCTGCGGTGGACGCGGGAGCGGTAGCCGTATCGGTTTCGGCCGCGAGAGGTCAGGCGCGCTGCCAGACGGTCGTGGCGTTGCAGAACTCTCGGATGCCGTGGCCGGAGAGTTCGCGGCCGTAGCCGGAGCGCTTCACGCCGCCGAAGGGGAGCGCCGGGTGGGAGGCGGTCATGCCGTTGACGAAGACGCCGCCGGCCTCCAAGTCCCGTACGAAGAAGGCGATGTCCTCGTCGTTGCGGGTCCACACGTTCGAACTGAGCCCGAAGGGCGAGTCGTTGGCGACGGCCACGGCCTCCTCGATGTCGGAGACCGGGTAGAGGGTGGCCACCGGGCCGAACGCCTCTTCCTGGTGGATGCGCATCTGGGGGGTGATGCCGGTGAGGACGGTGACCTTGTAGAACCAGCCGCGGGACCGGTTCTCGGGGCGGCCTCCGCCGCACAGGACGGTCGCGCCCTTCTGTACGGCGTCGTCGACCAGCTCCTCGAGGTCGGCGCGGCCCTGCTCGGTGGCGAGGGGGCCGACGTCGGTGGATTCGTCGAGGGGGTCGCCGACGGTCAGGGCGTTCATGGCGGCGGTGAAGCGTTCGGCGAAGTCGTCGTAGACGTCGTTGTGGACGATGAACCGCTTGGCCGCGATGCAGGACTGGCCGTTGTTCTGGACGCGAGCCGTGACGGCGGTCTTGACGGCCCGCGGCAGGTCGGCGGAGGGCATGACGATGTACGGGTCGCTGCCGCCGAGCTCCAGGACCGTCTTCTTGACCTCGTCGCCCGCGATGGAGGCGACCGAGCGCCCGGCGGGCTCGCTGCCGGTGAGGGTGGCGGCGACGATCCGGCTGTCGCGCAGCACGGCCTCTACGGCCGAGGAGCCGATGAGGAGGGTCTGGAAGCAGCCTTCGGGGAATCCGGCACGGCGGAAGAGATCGCCGAGGTAGAGGGCGGTCCTGGGTACGTTGGAGGCGTGCTTGAGGAGCCCGGTGTTGCCGGCCATGAGCGCCGGCGCGGCGAACCGGACGACCTGCCAGAGCGGGAAGTTCCAGGGCATGACGGCGAGGATGGGGCCGAGGGGGCGGTAGTGGACGCGGGCGGTGTCGGCCCCGGAGTCGTGGACGTCGGCGTCGGCGGGGTGCTCGTCGGCGAGCAGGGCCTCGGCGTGATCGGCGTACCAGCGCATGGCCTTGGCGCACTTGGCGGCCTCGGCACGGGCGGCGATGATCGGCTTGCCCATCTCGGTGGTCATCGTGTGGGCGATGTCCTCGGTGTCCTCGTCGAGCAGGTCTGCCGCGCGCCGCAGAAGGCGGGCGCGTTCGGCGAAGGACGTGGTGCGGTACTGCCGGAACGTCTCGTGCGCGGCGGCGATCCGCCGCTCGACCTCGTCGTGCCCGTGGGCGTCGTAGGTCCGCAGCGTCTCACCGGTCGCGGGGTTCACTGTGGCGATACCCATGTCGTCTCCTCTACCCGTCCGCCCCACAGGAACCCTCCCGCGCCCCACCCACGCCCGCAATCGGGGAGGGGGCGCGGGAGTGACGCCACCTCGGGCGGCCGGCGGGGGCGGCGCCCTTGGGCGATCCGGCCGGGGCCGGGGGCACGCAAGCCCGACGAGCCGGGGTGGACACGGGCACGGACCAGGCGGCGGGGCGAGGCGGCGGCTTCGGAGGCCCGCACCGGCGGTCGCCGGGGGCGGGATGGGCGCGGCTGCTGCGACCAGCGGCTCTCGGCGACCGGCCGGGGCACCGGGGCGGGGCCTCGGGCGGTTCCCCCGGCGCGGGGCGGAGCCCCTGTCTCGTCAGAGTTTCGGGGAGGGGTGGGGTGGGGGAGATTCCCCGCCCGCGACCCAGCGGAGCGCACCCGTCAGGTGGGCCCTGAACGTCTCGTCCCGGTAGGCCGCCTCCGCGTGACCCAGTGCCGTGAAGAAGACCCGGCCCCGGTCGGCCTCGCGGCACCACACCAGGGGGTGGTCCCGGCCCAGCGTCCCGCCGCGGTACGTCGACTCGTCCGCGCGCGCCAGGACGCGTACCCCCGCCCCCCGCGGGTTCGACGTGAAGTTGTACCACTCGTCCGTCCACTCCCACCGCCCCGGCAGCGACGCCGTCCCGGGGTGGTCGTGGGCGTCCACGCACACCACGCCCGGCTGGATCTCCGGATGGCCGTCGAAGCGCGTCCCGAGGAGTTCTCCGTAGAAGGGCCAGTCCGGCTCCGCATTGGCCGCCGCGTGGATCGCGAGGAATCCCCCGCCCCCACGGACGTACGCCTCGAAGGCCGCCCGGCCCGACGGCCTCAGGACCGTGCCGGTCGTCGACAGGAAGACCACCGCGGCGCACCGCCCCAGCCTCTCGGCCGTGAACACCGCCGGGTCCTCGGTCGTCTCGGCCGCGAAGCCCACCGCCCGCGCCAACTCCACCAGCGCCGCCGCTCCGACCGGAATCGAGTCGTGGCGAAAGCCCGCGGTGCGGGTGTAGATCAGGACGTCCGGGTTCGCCACGAGGTCAGCTCCCTAGGGGTAAGCGCTTTCTCCGCGCGACCGTAGCCACCCGCCGCCCACCCCCGCAAGACCGTTCCGCTCGATCCATTGGCGCATCGGATACATCTCTGTATCTTTTGGCGGGCACCGCGTCCCGCCCGTCGTGAGGAGCACCCATGAGCACTCTCCCGCCCGCCCTGGCCGCCACCGTAGGACCCATGCCCGAGGGCGTCACCATCCCCCTGCCACCCACCTTCGACACGGTCGAGGAGGAGCGCCGGTACCGCAAGGAGCAACTCGCCGCCGGCTTCCGGCTCTTCGGGAAGTTCGGGTTCTCCGAGGGCGTCGCCGGGCACATCACCGTCCGCGACCCCGAGAACCAGCACGCCTTCTGGGTCAACCCGTTCGGGATGAGCTTCAGTCAGATCAAGGCCTCCGATCTGATTCTCGTGGACCAGGACGGCACCCTGCTCTCCGGCAGCCGTCCCGTGAACCGCGCCGCGTTCGTCATCCACTCGCAGGTCCACGCCGCCCGCCCCGACGCGGTCGCCGCCGCGCATTCGCACTCGCTGCACGGCAAGGCGTTCTCCAGCCTCGGCATCCCCCTGGATCCGATCACCCAGGACGCCTGCGCCTTCTTCGAGGACCACGGGATCTACGACGACTACCGGGGCGTCGTCAACGAGCTCGACGAGGGCGAGCGCGTCGCGAAGGCGCTCGGCGAACACAAGGCGGTCATCCTGAAGAACCACGGGCTGCTGACGGTCGGGCACTCGGTGGCCGAGGCCGTCTGGTGGTTCATCACCATGGAACGCTCCTGCCAGGCCCAGCTGTTGGCGATGGCAGCGGGCACACCGCAGCTCATCGACCGCGAGACGGCACTGATCACCCGCGGACAGGTCGGCACCCACCTCGCCGGCTGGTTCCAGGCCCGCCCGCTGTGGGATCAGATCACGGCGTCGGACCCTGACCTGTTCGACTGACCGACGTCTCCGACGCGTCCTCCCGCCCGCTCTCCCGCCCCTCGTCCCGCGCACCCTCCCGCTCGCCCTCAGGCGCGGGCTCCGGCGCGATCTCCCGCGTCGACGCCGCCAACAACGGGGCGAGGAAATCCCGTTCGAGGCTCCCGGGCGGGAGCTCCGCCGGTTCGACGTAGCTCTGCGCCAGGCCGCCTTCGCGCAAGGCGATCAGCATCCGGGCGAACCGGTCCGCGTCCACGGTGAGTTCCCGCCCCGCACGGCGGAGTACGGACGTCAGACCGCGGGCGATCTCGGCCCGCAGCCGGGCGTCGTGCCGGGCGAGCACCCACCCCGCCTGCGGGTCGCGGATGGCGTGCAGGGTGAACTCGGTGGTGACGAGGTACCAGTCCCGCTCGTCCGGCTCCACCCGGGAGGCCAACTCGGCCAGCCGCTCCAGCGTGTACTCCTCGGCGGCCAGCGCGTCGATCGCCTCCGCGAGCCGGCGCACGGTCCGCTCGCTGTGCTCGTCGAAGAGCGCGAGGAACAGCTCTTCCTTGCTGGCGAAGTTCGAGTAGTAGGCGCCCCGGGTGTAGCCCGCCCGCTCGCAGATCTGCTCGATGGAGGTGGCGTGGAATCCGTGCTCCGCGAAGGTCTCCAGAGCGGCCTTCAGCAGGGCGGCCCGGGTCCGGGGCCGACGCTTGGTGACACCTTTCGGCACGGGTGGGCCCTCCTTCGTCCACGATCGGGCACCCCTCGTCCACGACCGGGCGACCACGATACCGGCGCCTCTCGCAGGCACGGATCCGCCCTGGAAGATAAAATTCACCCATGGGAGAGCGGCCCGTCGCGCCTGCCGCACCCGAGCTAGTCCTCGAGATGAACGGGGACGCGACCGTAATGAGTCCGAGCCGGGTCTACCGCATCGGGCGCGACCCCACCAGCGACATCGTCCTCGTGGACGACCGGACGTCCTGGCACCACGCGGTCCTGCGGGCCGTCGCGGGGCATTGGAGGCTGGAGGACGAGGGCAGCACGAACGGCACCTACGCGGACAGCCACCGTGTCGCCGTGCGCGAGGTCGGCCCGGGTACGGTCATACGGTTCGGGCATCCCGGGGACGGCCCGCGCGCCGTACTCTCCGGCACCGCGCCGACGGCCGTGCACGAGCCGGAAGCCGAACCCACAGCCGTGCACGAGCCGGAAGCCGAGCCGACGGCCGTCCACGACCCCGCCACGGAACCGACGGCCGTCCACGACCCCACCGCCGAACCCACGGCGGCCGTACGCGAGCCCGCCAACGAACCGGAACCGGCGCCCCCGCACGCGCCCGACTCCGCGCCGACGCAACTGCACCACCCCGTACCCGCGGCCCCCGCACCCGCCCCGACACCTCCGCCGGAGCCCACGCCCACGCCGGAACCCGCCCCCTCCGCCCCCGCCCCGCCACCGCACGAGCCCGGACCCTCCACCCCCGCGCCCCCGCCCCCGCCCGTGCCGGCCCCCGAGCCGCCGACCCCCGCGCCTCCCCCCGTACCGACCCCTGAACCGCCCGCCCCCGCGCCCCCGCGGACGCCGCCGCGGCCCTCCTCCGTGTCCCATCCGGCCGCCACCGGAACCTTCCGGCAGCCGACCTCCGTGAGGCCGCTGCCCACCCGTACCGTGCGCATCGGCCGCGGACCGGACAACGATCTGGTCGTCGACGACCTCGTGGTCTCACGGCGCCATGCCGAACTGCTGGCCCAGCCGGACGGCACGTACTGGATCCACGACCTCGGCAGTCACAACGGCACCTTCCTCAACGGCCATCCCGTGGACAGCGCCCGTGTGACCCCGGACGACATCGTCGGCATCGGCCACTCCGCGTTCTGCCTCATCGGCGGGCAGCTCGTCGAGTACACGGACACCGGCGAGATCTCCCTCGACGTCCAGGACCTGGCGGTCACCGTCGACCGCGGCCGGAAGACCCTCCTCGACGACGTCTCCTTCCCCGTCGGGCAGAAGTGTCTCCTCGCCGTCGTCGGACCGTCCGGCGCCGGCAAGTCCACCCTGCTCGGCGCGCTCACGGGCCAGCGCCCGGCCGACCGCGGCACGGTCTTCTACGACGGACGGGACCTCTACCGGGACTACGCGGAGCTGCGCCAGCGCATCGGGCTCGTCCCCCAGGACGACATCCTGCACCTCCAGCTCACCGTGCGGCGCGCCCTCGGATACGCCGCCGAGCTGCGCTTCCCCGAGGACACCGCGGCGGACGAGCGCCGGGCCCGGGTCGACGAGGTCATCGCCGAACTCGGCCTCGGCGAACGGGCGGAACAGCCCATCCACAGTCTCTCCGGTGGTCAGCGCAAACGGGTCAGCGTGGCCCTGGAGCTGCTCACCAAGCCGTCGCTGCTCTTCCTCGACGAGCCGACCTCCGGCCTCGACCCGGGCATGGACCGCTCGGTGATGCACATGCTGCGCGGGCTGGCCGACGACGGCCGTACGGTCATCGTCGTCACCCACAGCGTGCTGAGCCTGGACGTCTGCGACCGGCTGCTGGTGCTCGCGCCCGGCGGCCGGGTCGCGTACTACGGGCCGCCGGACGACACATTGGACTTCTTCGGGTTCGCGCAGTGGCCGGAGGCGTTCGAGGCCTTCGAGAAGGAGCGCGGCCGCGACTGGGCGGGCCAGTACCGCTCCTCCCGCTTCCACCGGCGGTACATCGCCGACGCGATGGACCGGACGAGCCTCCCGAGCGCCGGTACGGCACCGGAGATCGGAGCGGCGCCCAAGGCGCAGAGCTGGGGCTCCCAGCTTCGTACGCTGGTGCGCCGCTATGTCGCCGCCCTGGCCGCCGACCGGATGTTCCTGGCCATCATGATCGCCCTGCCGTTCGTGATGGGTGCGATGGCCCGCGCCCTGTCGGAGGGCAGTCTCAACCCCGAGTCGACTTTGAACGTCCTGCTCATCCTCTGCGTCGGCGGTGTCCTGACGGGTGCCGCCAACGCGGTGCGCGAGCTGGTGAAGGAACGCACGATCTACCGGCGCGAGAGAGCCGTCGGCCTGTCACGTTCCGCGTATCTCATGTCGAAGGTCGTGGTGCTGGGTCTGATCACGGTCGTCCAGGCCGTGGTCCTGACCCTGGTCGCGCTGATCGGCGTGCCGCTGAACGTGCCGGGCGGCGAGGGCGTGCTCTTCCCGCCCCTCGTGGAGCTCACGCTCGCGGTAGCGCTGCTGTCCTTCACCGCGATGATGCTCGGTCTGTTCGTCTCCGCCCTGGTGCGCAAGGAGGAGATGACCATGCCGTTGCTCGTCCTCCTCGCCATCGTCCAGGTGGTGTTCTGCGGGGCGCTGCTCAAGGTCACCGGGACACCGGTCCTCGAACAGCTGGCGTGGCTGGTGCCGTCGCGGTGGGCGTTCGCGGCGATGGGCGCCACCATCGACATCGGGACGACCGCGCCGAGCGAGAAGACGACAGATCCGCTCATGGACCACACCCTGGAAGCCTGGCTCTTCGACATGGGGATGCTGGTCGTGCTCTGTCTCGTGCTCGGCTTCGTCATCGCGCGGCTGCTGCGGCGCCAGGAGCCGGTGATCATGCGCAAGTGAGCAGAGAGGCAGGCGGTTCATGGGTGTCCCGGCCACTCCCCCGGTACCGGAGTACGTACCGGACTTCCGGCCGACGCATGTCGTGCCGCGTGACGGGCTGCCCGCCTGGGAGGCCCCTGATCCGGGTCTGCCCACCGTGCCGCTCGACGCCTTCCTGCCGGTGGAACTCCTGCAGCGGGTCGGCGACTGGGGGCAGATCCTGTGCTCGAACGGCTGGGCCGCCTGGGTCGACGCCCGGCTGCTCGTCTCCGTGCCCGTGGACCCTCCGGAGGCCCGTAAGCCGCTCGCCAGGACCGCCGACCCGCGGCCGCTGATCGCCCGGGCGGAGGAGTCGCTGGGGCGCTTCCGGCGGGCCGCCGAGGAGCTGGCGGCGGGCGGGACGGACCGGGACACGTTCCGGCGGCGCACGTTCGGGCTGAGGGTCGGCATGGTGGTCGACGGCGAGTCGCTGTGGCTGTACGACGGGGAGCACGAGCGCTGGGTGTACTGCGACGGGAGCGGGCTCAGCACGTACGCGGCCTCGTCCGCGCCGTCGGCGTCGGCCGCCGTACCCGCGGGCGAGGAAGCCGGCGCCGGGCACCAGCCGACGCGTGTGGTGCCGCAGCTCGACGAGAGCGACGGAGACGAGAACGGCACGAAGAAGGGCCCCCGGAAGCCGCCGGCCGGGCCGCCGCCGCCCACCCAGGTCGTGGACGTCAAGGACCTGCCGGGTGAGGACCGATGACCGACGCGTCCCGGGACGCGGATCTCCCCGTCGGCCGGGATTCCGGGCTCATCGGCAAACAGATCGCGAACTACGTCGTGGAGGCGGAGATCGGGCGCGGCGGCATGGCGGTCGTGTACCGGGCGCGCGACCTGCGCCTGGACCGGACGGTGGCCCTGAAGCTCCTCGCCCCCGAACTGGCCCGCAACGACACCTTTCGCAAGCGGTTCGCCCACGAGTCGCGGGTGGCCGCGGCGATCGACCATCCGCACATCGTGCCGGTCTTCGAGGCGGGCGAGACGGAGGGCGTGCTGTACATCGCGATGCGGTACGTCGCCGGGCAGGACCTGAGGGCGCTCCTGGACCGTGAGGGCGCGCTGCCGCCGGTGAAGGCGGGGCGGATCGCCGTCCAGGTGGCGTCCGCGCTGGACGCGGCGCACGCGCACGATCTGGTGCACCGGGACGTGAAGCCGGGCAACATCCTGGTCGCCGAGGGAACCGACCGCGACCATCCGGAGCATGTGTACCTCACGGACTTCGGGCTCACGAAGAAGTCGTTGTCGCTGACCGGTCTGACGACGGTGGGGCAGTTCGTGGGCACCCTCGACTACGTGGCGCCGGAGCAGATCTCGGGGAAGCCGGTGGACGGCCGGTGCGACGTGTACAGCCTGGCCTGCGTGGTCTACGAGACGCTCACCGGGGCGCCGCCGTTCCGCCGTGACGACGACATGGCGCTGCTCTGGGCGCATCAGTACGATCCGCCGCCACCGGTCTCGTCGGAGCGGCCGGAACTGCCGGAGGCCGGGGACGAGGTGCTCGCGAAGGCGCTGGCCAAGGAGCCGGAGGAGCGGTACGGGACGTGCCTGGAGTTCGTCGGTGCGCTGCGGGCGGCGCTGGAGCGGGGAGGCAAGGGGCCGGGCGAGCGCGGTGGGACGCGCCGCAGTCCGCAGCCGCCGACTCCTCCGCTCCCGCCGCCGACCTGGGCGCGGCCGGTGTTCCGGGATCCGTCCTGACACAGCAGGTACGGACCGTGGGGAAGGAACTCAGTGGGTACGCGTGTCCTTCCGGTCCTCGTGCGAGAACTTCAGTGGGTACGCGCGTCCTTCCGACCCTCGTCCACTTCGCCGCGGCGGTGGACCGGTTTGGCGAGCAGTCCGCCGAGGAGTCCCGCGACGAGTCCCCAGAGGAGGGCGAGGCCGGCGCTCTTCCAGACCGCGGGCCGCAGTACCACCTGGCCGCCCAGTGATTCGAGTTCGCCGATGCCGAGGATGGAGAGCCCGAACCGCGCCTCGACGAGCGTGACGGGGGTGATGACCAGCATGGTCAGGGCGAACGCGATCCCCATGCGGAGGGCGTGCTGCCAGAGCCGGGTGCGGGCGGGCGAGCGGACGGCGGCGAGGAAGGACACGGCCAGCACCAGGACGGCGGCCACGGGGAGCAGCCACCAGGCCCGGGAGTCGTACGAGGTGAGGGAGGACAGGTCCACGGTGGAGAGGCCGGCGGTGTCGGTGCGCAGCACGGCGTCGAGAATCGGGGGCATGGGCAACCCGAACGGCCCCTCGACCGTGCCCTCCCAGGAGCTGCCGATGCCGACGCCGAGGGCGAGCCAGCTGACGTTGGGCAGGCCGAGCAGGATCACGGCCCAGGTCTCGGCGGCGTGGCCCCTGGTGGTCGCCACGACGATGCCGATGACCAGACCGACGACGACGTACGCGAGCACCAGGAGCAGCATGGCGTGCGCAGCGGGGCGTACGGCTTCCTGATAGCGGACGAGGCGGGGCGGCAACGGGCTGCGGGAGACCAGCAGGGCCATGAGAAGGACGCCGAGGATCCACAGGAGACCGAAGCCGAGGGTGGCGCCGAGGTCGGTGCGGAAGCCGACGGTGGGGTCGGCCGCGTCGAGGAGTTCGCCGAAGAGGTCGGACACTGTGTCCTCGGTCTCGCCGCCGCCGATCGAGACGGGGAAGTCGTGCTGGGCGACGGCGGAGAGGCAGGCCAGGGCGACCAGCCACAGCACGACGGTGCCGGCGGCCCGCGCGAGGAGGTCACGGGTCCTGGCGACGGCGTGGTGGCGGAGCGGGAGCAGGAAGCAGATACCGGTGACCAGAGCGCCCACGAGGGTGACCGTGAGCGGCATGGCGGTGAGTTCGGCGTTCGTACCGGCGAGTGCGCCGGCGTCGCCGGAGAGGTCGATCTGTCCGCCCGCGGCCATGACGACGACCGCGGCGACGATACTGACGAAGCCTCCTGGCAGGTCCGCGGCGCCCGCGGCCCAGAGGCCGAGCGCGGCGACGACGGCCATCGCGAGGAGACCGGCGAGGACGGCGGCCAGGGCTTCGCCCCATTGGCGGGCGAGTTGCCGGGCGCCGTGCGCCGGTCGGGAAGGGGTGGGCGGCTGACGGCTCACGCTGTCCACGCTAGTACCGGCGGGTGCCGTCCGCTTGCGGGCGGGACGGGTTCGGCGCACACAATGGGCGCGGAACGGAAGAAAGGGAAAAACGTGACTTCCCACCCGCCGTCCGGCCGCCCCTCGGTTCCCCCCTCAGGTCCGCCTTCGGGTCCCCTCTCGGGCCCGAGCACCAGTCCAGGGGCCGCCGGTCCACCGCCGCCCCCCGATCGGCCGCATGACGGCTCGGGGGGCGGATCGGGCGGTTCCGGCGGCCCAGGCGGCCCCGGGGACGGAGGCGGCGCAGGGGGTACGGGCGGTGGCTCGAACGGCCCCTGGTGGCGTTCCGTCCCCAAGGTCGCCTCGATCACCGCCATCCTGGTGGCCGCCATCGCCCTGGTGGTCGTGCTCACCCGCCCCGACGGCAATGGTGGCGACAGCGCCGCGGGGGGCGGCGAGGTGTTCCTGCAGAACGCCTCCGCCACGGGCCCCGACCCGTTCACCCCGTCCACGGCCCGCACCCCCAGCGCCTCACCGACGGCCGCGCCGCTGCCCAGTCCGACGCGAACGGCGGACGCCAACGCCACGCGCAGCGTCAGCGGTTCCGCGGCGGGCCTGTACGGCGGTACGCGCAACGTGGCGAGCTGTGACGTCGAGCAGCAGGTCCGCTATCTGACCGACGAGCCGGCCAAGAACGCGGCCTTCGCCTCGGTCCAGAAGATCTCCGCCAACGAAGTCCCCGGCTATCTCCGCTCCTTGACCCCGCTTCAACTGCGGGTCGACACCCGTGTCACCAACCACGGCTACCGGGGCGGCGCCGCCAACCCGTACCAGGCGGTGCTCCAGGCCGGCACGGCGGTGCTGGTCGACGACCGAGGGGTGCCCCGGGTGCGCTGCGCCTGCGGCAATCCGCTGACGACTCCGGTCCCCCAGAAGGCACCGAAGACGACCGGTACCGCCTGGCCGGGCTACCAGCCGTCCCAAGTGGTCGTCGTGGCACCCTCGGTGCAGGTGGTGAACGTCTTCGTCGTCTACGACCCCGAGGACGACGGCTGGTTCGCACGCAAGCCCGGCGACCACAAGGGGAAGCAGGACAAGCCGACCACTCGGCCGACGGCTCCCCCGTCACCGTCGATCTCCGACTCGGGGACCGGCTCCCCTTCGACGTCCGAGTCCACGCCTGCGACCTGTGTGACGCCGCGGGGTGGCGAGACCGGGAGGCCGTGCCCCACGGGCACCGCCACCACGTCCGCACCCGCCACGGAGGGGTCCGTCTCGCCGCCGAAGTCGGATCCGGCGACGGACGGGACGACCTCGGGCGAGACCACGGACGGCACGACCGGCGACGCGACGGACGGGACGACCGACCGGTCGGCCCCGGCGGTGAATCCCGAGACCTCCGTCACCACCCCGGTCGCCCCCGGGTCGAGCATCACCGGCTCGTCCCCCGGGACGGTTCCGCAGCCCGGACCGGTTCCGCTGCCCGGGCCGGAGGCCCAGTCGGTCGTATGACCGGCCGTCCCCCGCGGCCGCGGTGGACCCCGTCACGGCCGGCGTAACCCGCTCCGACCGTGACACCGACCCCGTACCGGCGCCGTCCGGTACGGGGTTCTCCCTACTGCGCCGCAGTACATCCCGACGACGATCCGGCGGCTCTCGGCACCACGGGTGTCCTCGGTGGTCACGCCGGCTCGCAGGGATGCGGCCGGGACGCGGCCATCGCGGTGCGCCGGCCGGGCCCTTGGCGGCGGGCGATCACGGAACCGACTCCGCGGATCCAGGCGCCGATCCGCAGGGGCTCCGCCACCCGCTCCTCGGCCCGCCGCTGCCACATCCTCTCGTCACGGTCGGTGAGGTGTCCGGACATCGCTCGTCTCCCTTCAATTCCCCTCCGTCCCTCTCGGGACGTGGTGACCAGGCCACTGAGAAGGAGTCTGTAGACTTATTGGCCTGGACAGCAGAGCCAATGAGGAGTGATTGGCATGGCAGAGGGTCGAGTGGTCCGCACTGCGGACCGCACGCTGACGGGCCGCCAGCTGGCGGCGCTGCTCACCCGGCCGCCGGAGGGCAGGTTCGGCTACCGGGAGCTGGCCCGCGCCGTCCGGGAGACCCTCCTCGACGGACGGGTCGCGCTGCGGATGCGGCTGCCCGCCGAGCGGGAGCTGGCCACGGCGCTGACGGTGAGCCGTACGACCGTCACCGGCGCCTACGACCTGCTGCGGGAGAGCGGATACGCGCACAGCCGACGGGGCGCGGGCACCTGGACGGCACTCCCGGACAATCAGGCGCCGATCAGCCTCGCGACGTTCCACGGCCACTCGGACGCCGCGATCGACCTCGCGCTCGCCGCACCCGAGGCCCCGATCGACGAACTCGCCGAAGCACTCGCCACGGCCTCGGCCGAGCTCCCGCGCTACGCACGTGCCCAGGGGTACCACCCGTTCGGGCTACCGGAGCTGCGCAGCGCCATCGCCGACCGCTACACGCGGCGCGGCCTGCCCACCCGCCCCGAACAGATCCTCGTCACGACCGGGGCCCAGCAGGCGGTGTCCCTCGCCCTGGCACTGCTCGGCGGCCCCGGCGACAGGGCGCTCGCCGAGAACCCCTCGTACACCAACGCCCTGGACGCCATGCGCGGCCGGCGGCTGCGCATCACCCCGGTACCGGTCACCGAATCCGGGTGGGACAGCGGGCTGATCGAGGCGGCGCTGCGCCAGACCGCGCCCCGACTCGCCTATCTCATCCCCGACTTCCACAATCCGACCGGGCATCTGATGCCCGAGGCCCAGCGCCGTGAGGTGGCGCGTTCGGCGCATGCCACCGGCACCTGGCTCGTGGTCGACGAGACGCTCGCCGACATCGCCCTGGACGTGCCGGCCCCTCGGCCCTTCGCGGCGGTCGCGGGGCCCGGGCACGGCGAGCAGATCATCAGTGTCGGTTCGCTCAGCAAGGGCTGCTGGGGCGGGCTGCGGGTCGGCTGGGCCCGGGCGTCGGCACGGGTGGTCACCGAGCTGGCTCGGGTCCGCATCACCGCGGATCTGGCGGGTTCCGTCCTCGACCAGCTGGTCGCCGCCGAGCTGATCGACCGGCTGGACACCATGCTGCCGCGCCGCGCGGAGGAGCTGCGCAGGCGCCGCGAGGCGCTGACGACGGCGCTCGCGCGCCATGTCCCGGAGTGGCACTGGACCCAGCCCGCCGGCGGGCTGTGCCTCTGGATCGACCTGGGCCGTCCGATCGCCTCCTCGTTGGCGGGACGGGCGCTGCGGCACGGCGTGCGGG
This sequence comes from Streptomyces sp. NPDC059567, assembly GCF_042735655.1. Classification (NCBI taxonomy): domain Bacteria; kingdom Bacillati; phylum Actinomycetota; class Actinomycetes; order Kitasatosporales; family Streptomycetaceae; genus Streptomyces; species Streptomyces sp. NPDC059567. Next base: position 167,968 of record NZ_JBHWBS010000004.1, read on the forward strand.
TCGAGGGCGGCGCCCGGTTCGGGGTGGATCCGGGCACCCACGAGCACCGGCTGCGCCTTCCCTTCGCGCTCCCGGCCGACGTCTACGACACGGCGGCCGAGCGCCTGGCGGCGGCCTTGTCGGGAGCTCCGGCCCGGATCTCGGACCCGGACCTGCCGGACTGGGTGGCCTGAGGCGCGACAGGGCGGCGGCCGGGCGGGGCGAAATCCGGATGCCCCGACCCACGGGTCCGTGTACGGTCCACCGAGTGGAACCTCTCACCGACCAACAGATCCGCTCGTCGTTCGTGAACTGCACGAAGGGCGAGGCGAGCCGGCTCAAGCTGCCGCTCGACTTCGCCGAACTCCCGTGGCAGGACCTCGACTTCCTCGGCTGGGTCGACCCGGGCGCGCCGCTGCGCGCCCATCTCGTCGTCCCCCGTGCGGAGGGCCCGCTCGGCATCACGCTGCGGGTGCCCGCGACGAGCCGTACCAGCGCCGTCAAGTCCAGCCTCTGCCAGGTATGTCTCACGGGGCATGCCTCGTCGGGCGTGACCCTGCTCGCGGCGCCGCTCGCCGGCAGCCGGGGGCGCGAGGGGAACACGGTCGGCATCTATGTCTGCGCCGACCTGGCGTGCTCCCTCTACGTCCGCGGCAAGCGGCAGCCCAAGCTGCGGGCCGGGCGCCACGAGGAGTCGCTGACCGTCGAGGGGCGGATCGAGCGGATGACCGCGAACCTCGACGCCTTCCTGGCGAAGGTCACGGCAGGCTAGGGCGTGACCGACGGATCGGGGCCGGACACCCCCTAGAAGGCCACCTCGTCGTCTGCCGCCCCGCGGCGCCCCGGGCGGCGGGGATCAGCGGAAGGCCTGCTCGCCCGTGAGCGCCTTGCCGATGACCAGGGCGTGGACCTCGCTGGTGCCCTCGTAGGTGAGCACCGACTCCAGGTTGTTGGCGTGGCGCATCACCGGGTACTCCAGGGTGATGCCGTTCGCGCCCAGGATCGTCCGGCACTCGCGGGCGACGGCGATGGCCTCCCGTACGTTGTTCAGCTTGCCCACACTGACCTGCTCGGGGGTGAGGGTCCCCGCGTCCTTGAGGCGCCCCAGGTGCAGCGCGAGCAGCATGCCCTTGCCGAGTTCCAGGGACATGTCCGCGAGCTTCGCCTGCGTCAGCTGGTAGGAGGCGAGGGGCCGTTCGAAGACGATGCGGTCGCCCGCGTACGAGATCGCCGCTTCCAGGCAGTCGCGAGCGGCGCCGAGGGCACCGAAGACGATCCCGAAGCGGGCCTCGTTCAGACAGCCGAGCGGGCCGGACAGGCCGCGTGCCTCCGGCAGCATCGAGTCCGCCGGCAGGCGTACGTCCTCCAGGACCAGCTCGCTGGTCACGCTCGCGCGCAGCGACAGCTTCTGCTTGATCTCGGGGGCGCTGAATCCGGGGGTGCCGGCGGGCACCAGGAAGCCGCGCACTCCTTCGTCGGTGCGGGCCCAGACGACCGCGACATCGGCGACCGAGCCGTTCGTGATCCACATCTTGGTGCCGTTGAGCACCCAGTCCCCGCCGTCCCGCTTGGCGCGGGTGCGCATGGATCCGGGGTCCGACCCCGCGTCCGGCTCGGTGAGCCCGAAGCATCCGATGTACTCGCCGGCCGCCATCCCGGGCAGCCACTGCTGCTTCTGCTCCTCCGAGCCGTACTTCCAGATCGCGTACATGGCGAGCGAGCCCTGGACGGAGACCAGGCTCCGCAGCCCCGAGTCGACGGCCTCCAGCTCCAGGCAGGCCAGACCGTACGCGACGGCGTTGGTGCCCGCGCAGCCGTAGCCCTCCAGGTGCATGCCGAGCACACCGATACCGCCCAGCTGCCGGGCGAGTTCGCGGGCGGGGATCGCGCCCTGCTCGAACCACTCGGCCACGTGCGGGCGCAGCTCACGGTCCGCCATCGCGCGGACGGTCCTGCGGATCTCCCGCTCCTCGTCCGTCAGCAGTCCGTCGATCGCGAACAGATCGAAGGGGTGGACGGGGGACGACTTCGACGCGTTCGACGACTGCGGCGACGGCTTCACGGACGGCCTCCAGGCGGGTGCGGCTACTCGGCGTGCCGAAGCGTAGCGGGAGATCGGATTTTGGATCCAGTATTGAATATCTGATCTCCGATCCGTACGTTCCCCGTGGATCCGATCGCCGGGCGGAGGAGAGCGGTATGCATGCAGACAACCAGGGGGTGCCCGGCCCGGGCGCGTTGTCCGGGATCGTCGTCGCCGACTTCGGCCGGGTACTGGCGGGGCCGTACATGACGATGCTTCTCGCCGACCTCGGTGCCGACGTGATCAAGATCGAGCGGCCGGGGTCCGGGGACGACACGCGCGCGTGGGGGCCTCCTTTCGCGAACGACGAGGCCACCTACTTCCTCGGGGTGAACCGGAACAAGCGCTCCGTCGCGCTCGACCTGACCGACCCGGCGGACCGGGATACGGCACGGGCGATCATCGACCGCGCCGACGTCCTGGTGGAGAACTTCCGCCCCGGCACGATGGAGAAGCTCGGTCTCGGATACGAGGACGTGCGGGCCTCGAACCCGGGGCTCGTCTACTGCTCGGTGACCGGTTTCGGCACCGCCGAGGGCGCCTATCTGCCCGGCTACGACCTTCTCGTGCAGGCCATGGGCGGCCTGATGAGCGTCACCGGCGAACCCGGCGGTCAGGGTACGAAGGCGGGGGTGGCGCTCGTCGACGTGATCACCGGACTCCACGCGGGCCTCGGCGTCCTCGCCGCCCTGCGCCACCGGGAACGTACCGGAGAAGGCCAGCGTGTCGAGGTCTCGCTGCTCACCTCGCTGCTGTCCGCGCTCACCAACCAGTCGGCCGCGTACCTCGGCGCGGGCGTCGTCCCCCGAGCGATGGGCAACCGGCACCCCAGCATCGCCCCGTACGAGGTGTTCGAGGCGAAGGACCGGCCGCTCGTTCTCGCCGTGGGCAACGACCGCCAGTTCCGGACGCTCTGCGCAAAGCTCGGGCTCGCCGCTCTCGCCGACGACTCCCGGTTCGCCACCAACGCCGCCCGCGTCACTCACCGCGAGGAGCTGCTCCGGGCCCTGGCGGGTCCGCTCGCCGAGCGGACCGCCGACAGCTGGTTCGAGGAGCTGACCGCCGCCGGCGTGCCCTGCGGGCCGATCAACGATCTCGCCGCCGCCTTCGGCCTGGCCGAGCGTCTCGGCCTCGAACCCCGCGTCCCCACCGAGGCGGCGGGCCCGGGCCAGGTCGTCAACCCGATCTCGTTCGGCGCGACCCCGCCTGCCTACCGCGCCGCTCCCCCGCGCCTGGGCGAGCACACCGAGTCCCTCCTCGCCGAGCTGGGACTTCTCCCCCGCAAGCCATAGGAAGATGTACGGATCCGGCGCCGCGGGACCGCGCGCCGGTCAGGGAACCGAAGAAAGGTCACAGGCGATGAGCAGCGCGGTGCAGAAGCGGCGGCCGCCGACCGCCCAGCAGTTCGTCCTCGAGGAGCTGCGGCGCGCCATCACCACCGGCGAGCTGCGGCCCGGCGGCCAGATCCGCCAGGACGCGCTCGCCGCCCGGCTCGACGTCAGCCGGGTGCCGCTGCGCGAAGCCCTGAAGACCCTGGAGGCCGAGGGTCTGGTGGTGCACCACATCCACCGGGGTTACTTCGTCGCCGAGTTGTCCCTCGCGGACCTGGAGGAGATCTACCGGATCCGGGAGTTGCTCGAGACGGAGGCGGTGCGGCTTGCCGTCGTCCGCGGCGAGGACGGGCTGGTGGCCACGCTGGAGGGGATCCAGCGGGAGGTGGAACGGGCCGCCGACGCCGGGGACGTGACGGCGATGGCGGCGGCCAACCGCCGCTTCCACTTCACCCTGATCGAGGCGTCCGGGATGCCGCGCCTGGTCCGCCTCATCGGCACGCTGTGGGACGCCACGGACGCCTACCGCTCGCTGTACTACACGGAGGTCCCGAACCGGGAACTGGCCGTGCACGAGCACCGGGCCGTCATCTCGGCGGTGCGCCACGGCGACGAGAACGCGGCGGTGCGCGAGCTGAGCGATCACCGGGCGCACGCGGTCGCGGCGTTGCGGGACGTCCTGGATCTGGACTGAGGCAGCGAGCCGGAGTGGTGGCGCCGCCCTGAAGTGGCGGCGGCCCCGGGTGAGGGCCCGACCGGGAGTGACGGCGACTCGCCGGCGCGCTGTGGGCAGCCACCGGGCGGAAAATCGGGATGCCCCTTCCGTATCACCACCTCTAGCCTCGACGGCATGGACCATGGACGCCTGCTGAACATCGTCGACGTCGAGGCGACCTGCTGGGAGGGGAAGCGGCCGCCGGGAGCGGTGAGCGAGATCATCGAGATCGGCCTCACCGTCGTCGATCTGGACGCCGGCGAACGGATCGGCCGGCACCGAGTGCTCGTCAAGCCCGCGCGTTCGACGGTCAGTTCGTTCTGCACGGAGCTGACCGGACTCACCCAGGCGGAGGTGGACACCGGTCTGGATTTCGCCGCCGCCTGTCGACTGCTCGCCGCCGAGCACGCCACCGGGGCCCGCCCGTGGGCCAGTTGGGGCGACTACGACCGCAATCAGTTCACGCACCAGTGCCGGGTGACGGGTACGGAGTACCCCTTCGGGCACCGCCACACCAACGCCAAAGCGGTCTTCACCGAGGCGAACGACCTGCCCAAACGCCCGGGCATGGCACGTGCGTTGGAGATCGCGGGAATCCCGCTGGAGGGCCGGCACCACCGGGGCGAGGACGACGCCTGGAACATCGCCGCGCTCGTTCTGCGGTTGAACGAGCGCGGCTTCTGGCCCGCGTAAACCGTTCAGAAGGTTGACAGGGTCATCACACGCTCACCATTCTGAGAGCGCTCTCAGCTCCCTCATGACCCCCACCCCGAGGAGCCCTCCCATGCCTTCCCGCCATCGACGCAGGCTCGCGCTGCTCGCCCCGGTCACCGCCGCCGCCCTCGTCGGCACCGCCGTGACCGTCGCCGGCCCCTCCCCCACGGTCCAGGCGGCCGTCACCGACTCCGCCGCCGCTTCGGCCGCCGTCCCCGCCACGATCCCGCTCACGTTCACGAACAACTCGCGCCGCGGAGAGCAGGTGTACGTCTACAACCTCGGCACCGAACTCTCCACCGGCCGCCAGGGCTGGGCGGATGCGAACGGCACCTTCCATCCCTGGCCCGCCGGGGGTTCCGTCCCCGTCCCCGCGCCCGACGCATCGATCGCAGGCCCGGCGAGCGGTGGGTCCATGACGATCCGTCTGCCGAAGTTCTCCGGACGGATCTACTTCAGCTACGGCCAGAAGCTCGTCTTCAAGCTCGCGACGGGCGGCCTCGTGCAGCCGGCCGTGCAGAACCCCGGCGACCCCAACCGGAACATCCTCTTCAACTGGTCCGAGTACACGCTCAACGACTCCGGACTCTGGCTCAACAGCACCCAGGTCGACATGGTCTCGGCCCCGTACGCCGTCGGCGTCAAGCGGCCCGACGGAAGCGTCGCCACCACGGGCCGGCTCAAGCCCGGTGGCTACAAGGGCTTCTTCGACGCGCTCAGGGGCCAGCCCGGCGGCTGGGCGGGCCTCGTCCAGACCCGGAGCGACGGGACCGTACTGCGGGCCCTCGCGCCCGGCCACGGCATCGAGGCGGGCGCGCTCCCGGCCGGTGTCATGGACGACTACATCAATCGCGTCTGGACCAAGTACGCCGGCTCGACGCTCACCGTGACGCCCTTCGCGAACCAGCCGTCGGTCAAGTACCACGGCCGGGTCTCCGGCAACGTCATGAACTTCACGAACAGCGCGGGGGCCGTCGTCACCTCCTTCCAGAAGCCCGACTCGGACAGCGTCTTCGGCTGCTACAAGCACCTCGACGCCCCGAACGACCAGGTCCGGGGCCCCATCTCCCGTACCCTCTGCGCCGGATACAACCGCTCCACCCTGCTCACCAACCCCGACCAGCCGGACACGTCGGCCGCCGGCTTCTACCAGGACGGCGTGACGAACCACTACTCGCGCAAGATCCACGCGCAGATGGCGGACGGCAAGGCGTACGGCTTCGCCTTCGACGACGTCGGCGCCCACGAGTCCCTGGTGCACGACGGCGACCCGCGACAGGCGTACGTGACGCTCGACCCGTTCGACTAGCCTCCCGCCGTCCCGGGCTCCTGCTCCTCCTCCGGCTCCGCGTGAGGGATCATGGACGAAGGAGCGGAGAAGGGACGGAACCGACCATGCGGAACCGCAGTGTGGCCGACCTGATGACGCCGACCGCGGTGGCCGTGCAGCCGGGGACGTCGTTCAAGGAGATCGCGCGACTGCTCGACGAGTACGGCATCACGGCGGTGCCGGTGGTCGACGAGGACAACCGGCCGGTCGGCGTGGTGTCCGAGGCGGATCTGCTGCGCCGCCACACCGCCAAGGGCGGGCCGAGCACCGCGGGGGCCATGATGTCCAGCCCCGTGGTGGTGGCCCGCCCTTCCTGGACGGCGATCGAGGCGGCCCGGCTCATGGAGCGGCACCGGGTGAAGCGGCTGCCGGTGGTGGACGCGGGCGGGCAGCTCATCGGGGTGCTGAGCCGGAGCGATCTGCTCCAGCTGTTCCTGCGGCGCGACCGCGCGATCCAGGAGGAGATCCTGGAGGACGTGGTCATGCGCATCCTGGGTATCTCGCCAGCCTCGCTCCACATCGACGTGGAAGAGGGCCGGGTGACGCTCAGCGGCACGCTGGAGCGCAAGAGCATCGCACCGGTGTTCGTCCGGCTCTGCGAGAGCGTCGACGGCGTGGTCGAGGTCGTGGACCGGCTGTCCTACGAGGACGAGGACGAGGATCAGGACAAGGGCGACAGCGACGCTCCGGCCGAGGCCGAGGCTCCGCCCCTTCCCTGACAGCGGAGCGGGGCCGGCGGCAGGGCGCCGCCGGGCCCGGGCCGGCGGGCCCCTCAGGCGTCCGCCGCGGGCCCGCCCGATCCGGGGCCGGTGGG
>NZ_JBHWBS010000005.1:0-25884 GCF_042735655.1 Streptomyces sp. NPDC059567
CCGCTCCGGGGCGGTCTCACAGGGGGTACCACGGCTGGTCCTGGCCTGGCGGACGTGGTTCGGCAGCACGGTTGGGGCGGGCCGCGGCACCCCCCCCCCGGTTTTCCGGTGGAGGGGTGCCGCGTCAGCTCACGAGGTGGACGGCCAGTCCGGCGATGAGCGCGCTCGACACCAGCGCCGTCGCGAGGCGCCCCCGGGGGCCGGTGAGCCCCCGTCCGAGCAGCGCGCCGCCCGTGGCCAGGAAGAGCTGCCAGCTGGCGGAGGCGACCAGGGCGGCCAGCACGAAGACCGTACGGTCGAGGGGTGTGGCCGGACCCGAGGGGCCCGTCGCCAGGATCAGGGCCACGAAGTAGATCACGGTCATGGGGTTCAGGATCGTGATGCCCAGGAACGTGACGAAGGCGCGCAGCGGTGTGAGGGGGCTGCCCCGGTCGTCGCGCGTCGCGAGGTTCCGCGCGCGGTAGGCCCGTACCGCGGTCCATGCCGAGCGGGCCGCGAGGCCCACCAGGACCACCGCCGAGACCCAGCGCAGCGGGGCCATGACCGGGGTGAGGAACGGCACGAGCGCCGAGCCGCCGAGGACGGCGATCACGGCGTAGAGGCCGTCCGCCGCGGCGACACCGAGGGCCGCGCCCGCGCCCGTACGCCAGCCCGTGCGCGCCGTGACCGCCACGAGGTAGGCGCCGACCGCGCCGACCGGGATCGCGATTCCGTAGCCGGCCAGCAGGCCGGCCACCACCGCGGCGGTCACGCGACGGAGAGCGTCGCGCCTCCGGGGGAGCCGGGCTGCTGCTGTCGGTGGTAGGACGCGCCGTCGGTCGTACGGGCCAGATGGCCGCCGACGACGAGGTAGCGACGCAGGGCCGGGAAGTCCTCGTGGACGGTGAGGAGCGCGTCGTTGACCTCGCGCTCGGTGTACGAGCGGGCGGGCTCGAAGAGCGACCCGGCAAGATGCGCGAGGAGCGCCTCCCGGCGGGCGGGCCGGCGCGGGATCGCCTTCAGGCGACCTTCGGTGGAAAACAGGTCCGCCACGGGATGGGAAGTCATGCGCCGAAGCGTGCCGGGCGGCTCCCGCCCAGGCAACGCAATTTCACGACCCGGCCCCACAGGAACCGCCCGCCGCGTCCGCGGTGCTTCCCGGCACCGACCGGGCCGCGCGTACAACCAATCGAAGCGATCAAGAGTCTGAGCTCCGCAACGCATGTTGCTCATGGTCTTCTTGAGGAGAACTCACCTTGTCCTACGCCCGTCCGCAGCTGGCCGCAGCCGTCCTCACCGTGCTCGCCGTCACCGCGTGCCCGACGGTACTGACCGCCCCGGCGTACGCCGTCCAGGCGACCGAGAGCACCACGCAGGCGACCACGACGAGCGTGGCCCCCTTCCCGAAGAACAGCACCATCCTCGGCGCCACTGCCTCGGGCTACCTCACGAAGACCACCCCGAACGGCGAGGATCCCTCCTCCGGGTCGCTGCAGTGGGTCCCCGCGGACGGTTCCCCCGCGACGGTGATCGACTGGGCCGCCGAGGCCGAAAGCACCGGCTCGGGCGACGTCGTGGCATTCCACTCGGCCACAGAAGCCGACCTCACCGACATGGGTACCGGACAGAAGCTGCTCTCGGTGCCCGTCGACGAGGACAACGTGTACGTGGGGGCCGCCGGCAAGGCACTGTTCACTCACGCCCCCAACCAGTTCGGTGACCGCCCCCTCCACATGCACACCGCGACCGGTGGTGCGGGCGGGATGACGGCCGGTCTTCCCGGAGACGCCTGGAACGTCAAGGTCACGGCCGGAACGGCCCGACACGCCCTGGTGACCTACAGCAGCGGGGCGACGGACACCTCCGAGGGCAAGAAGTACGCGGCCGCGCTCGACCTCGCCACGAACACGGTGACCGAGACGTACGAACTCCCCAGGACCCACGGTGACCTCGCCATCTCGGCCACGCACCTCGCCTGGATCGACTACGACTGGTCGAACGACATCACGGTGGTCGACCGCGTCACCAAGGAATCCCAGAAGTTCGAGCACGTCGGCGACGCTCCGAGGCGCGACGTCGAGGTCGGCCTCGTCGGCGGCTGGGTCACGTACGGCACGCGCAGCGGCCTCAGCGACTGGACCCCGGACCCGCTGAGCGCCCTGACCGCACGCAGCCTCAAGGACGGGACCACCCGCAAGCTCCTCGACCACACCCTCGCCGCAGCCGTGGCACCGGACGGCGCCCTGACCGTGCGTGGTGGCACGGCCGAGCAGGGAGAGGGCCTCTACCGGATCGCCCCCGGCACCGACGAGACCCCGACCGCGGCGCTCGTCGCGGCCAGTGGCGAGCCCACCAAGGTCACCCTGTTGAGCGCCCAGGTCCCCGCTGTGATGGACCTCGACGAGGAACACGACAAGGGCCACGTCCTCGTGCCGCTCGAATGGAAGCTGTCCCGGCCCAACGTACGGGCCACGGTGACGCTGCGCCACGTGCGGACCGGCAAGGTCTTCACCACGTCCCTGGACGGGCCGAGGGACGGCGTCGTGTCGCTGAACTGGGGCGCCACACTCGACAACGGCTCCGGTACGAGGGAAAGCGCGTACAACGGCGACTACACGTGGGAGATCGGCGCCGAGCCCCGTAACGGCATCGGCCCGACCTTGAACGCGTCCGGCACATTCACGATCATCCGCAAGCCGGCCCCGCACGACTTCAACGACAACGGCTCACCGGACGTCCTCCTGCGTGACGGATCGGGCCGGCTGTGGCGCGCCGATTCCCGCTACGACGACTTCAACCAGGTGGTCGTGTCCGGGGAGCAGAAGGTGATCGGCACGGGGTGGAGCGGCTACAACCAGATCGAGGCCGCCGGCGACGTCGCCGGAGCCCCGCATGCGGACATCGTCGCCCGCGACACCGCCGGCGTCCTGTGGCTCTACCTCGGCAACGGCGACGGCACCTTCGCCACCCGGTACAAGATCAGCTCGGACTGGGGCGGCTACACCAAGATCGCCGCCGGGAGCGACCTCGACGACGACGGCGAGCCCGACCTCGTCGCCACCGACGCCGCGGGGGCCATGTGGCTCTACAAGGGCACCGGCAGCTGGCGGACCCCGTACACGTCCCGTGTGAAGATCGGCACCGGCTGGCATGGCTACAACCAGATCACCGCGACCGGCAACATCGCGGGAGCGCCGGCGGGTGACCTCGTCGCCCGCGACCCGTCCGGCGTCCTGTGGCTCTACCTCGGCAAGGGCGACGGCACCTTCGCCTCCCGAGTCATGATCGGCAGCGGCTGGGGCGGGTACAGCCACATCATCGGGATCGGCGACGCCAACACGGACGGCCGTCCCGACCTACTGGTGACCAACGCCGGTGACACCGCGACCTACCTGTACAAGGGCACGGGAAGCTGGAGCAAGCCCTTCGGCGACCGGAAGTCCACCGGCCTGCCCAACAACTGGCCCACATCCGTGGCCTGATCCGACGACACGGAATCCCCGGGCGGCGTGGCGACCGTGTCCCACCCGGGGATACCGGTCTCCGGACGAGGGCGGCGCGGTTCAGGCCGTGTGGGCGCGCGCGAACGCGGTGAAGGCGTCCCAGGCGGCGGGGGTGGCGGTCACCTCGCCCTTGGTGCGGTCCTTGGTGTCACGGACCCGGACGACGCCGGGTGCGTTGTCGGCGACTTCGACGCAGGCGTCGTTGTCGGCGCCGCTGTAGGTGCTGGTGTGCCAGTTCGGCGAGGTCTCAGTCATCGTGTTCCTTCGCGATAGCACGCATCAGTTCGAGGGACGCCCGGACGCCCAACGCACCCTGTTGCAGCAGATCATAGACGCGCTGAAAGCGCATCACCTCGACTGGTTCCTCGGTGTAGTTGCCGGTGCTGAAGCCCTCTGTGTACGCCCCCCGCTCCCCCTTGGGAAGCGTGAGGAGAGCGACGGATCCGGGCACGGGCGTCCCCCTCAGGGGGAGAACCTGAATGTTCACGTTGGGGCGCTCGCACAGGGCGAGCAGATGCTCGGTCTGCTCCCGCATGACCTGGCTGCCACCGATGTCCCGACGCAGGGCGGCCTCGTCGAGCACGATCATCATCCAGGGCGGGGCGGGCCGGTCGAGCACGGCCTGGCGTTCCAGCCGCATCCGTACGTAGTCGCCGATCTGCGCCGAGTCGCCCGCGAGACCGGCTTCCATGACCGCGCGGGCGTAGCCGGCGGTCTGGAGCAGGCCGGGCACGACGAGGGAGAACTCGTGGATGGCAGTGGCTTCGAGCTGCCGCCGCATGTACGTCTTGGCGTAGTCGCGCACGCTCTGCTCGGTCAGGATCTTCACGAGGTTCACCAGGGAGCCCGGCGGGAGCCGCAGGACGAACTCCAGCTTCTTCGCGAGGTCGCGGTCCGGCGGGTCCTCGCCCCGCTCGATACCGGAGATCCGGCTCCCACTGCTGAACGCCTGAGCCGCCACGTGCGCCTGCGTCCACTCTCGCCCCAGCGCCAGACGCGCCTCGCGCACCATGTTGCCGAGGTACTGCTCGATGCCGTCCCCTGGGTCCAGTTCCTTCGCTCCTGGCATATGCCCCGTTCCTCACCTGCGCCTGGGAACCCAACTCCTGGTGAGCGTAGGGGTATCCGCGTCATCGTTGAGGTGTCCCGGAGGAGATCCATCAGAAAGAGAGCCCCTCCATGCACAGCCCCACGAACCCTCCCCCCGTCCGCCCGGTCTCCGAGCCCGAGGCCGCCCGGGTGTTCCGCGACCTGAAGGCGGCGATGGAGGGTGCCGGCCTCTCCACCTCCGGCCTGTACCGCGACGTCAGGCGAGCGACGAGCGGAGCCGATCTCCACCTCTACGGGCTCGGCACCGTCACTCTGAGCGACGCGAAGCGGCTCACCGCCGCCCTTCGGGCGGCCCGGCGGGAAGCGTGAGGTACCGGACGGGCGACATCGTGACGGACGCGACCCGGGCGCTCACGGGCCAGGTCCGCGAGGTCGACGGAGACGTGCTGACCCTGGTCCGCCCCAGCGGATACGTGTGGGAAGCCGCCGTCGACCAGTGCTGGACCGCGAGTCCGGAGGAGCGCGCGGCCCTGACCCCGCGCGGGGCCCTACGGATCATCAGCACGTCGCCCGTGCACCCCACATGAGGGCGTGTCACTCGAACGGGCGGTTCTTCACTCTGCGTGTCGGTGTTGGCATATTCCGTCCGGTACGTTCACGCAAAACGGCCCCCGCGATGGTTCGCACCCATCAGCGAGGGCCTCGACCACCAGGAGCGAAACCCTCCCGTGATCTACCGGCACCTTAGCGCGCCCGCGCGCTCCTTCACCCAGTTCTCCCACGAGCTGATCCGGCATCCGCGCCTCAGCTCCGACGCCGTTCGCCTCCTGACCTGGCAACTCTCCCTCCCCCAGGGCGCGAGGGAGTGTCTGTCACGGACCGCCGAACGCGCCCGGATCGGGTCAACCGCGTTCACCCGTGCCAAGCGGCAACTCAAGGACGAGGGCTTCGTCCACGAGCGCCGGGTACAGGCACCCGGCGGCCTCTGGGTCACCCAACAGGTCGTCTCCAGCGTGCCGTTGAGCGCCGGGGAGGCCGCCAAGATCCTCGCGGGGATGCCCGTACGGACCAGTACAGAACGGGTGACACCGCAGGTGGCACCGAGTCCCCGGATTCCGGCCGTCGGTGAACCGACCGCCCCGTCGACCGACGGTCATCCAAAGAAACATCCGGAGGAAGACACCTCCAACCCTCCGCCCGAGCCGGTCGCACCCGTGGTGCCCGAGGAGACCGTCGAGGGGCCCCCCGACGGACATCGGGAAGAGGCGCGCGCCCTCGTCGGCGCGCTGCCGCTCCTCTCGCCCGCGTTGCGGCACATCCCGCCCGGCATACGGGGCGAGTTGGCGGACCTCACCGCCCGTTGGCTCGTCGCCGGGCACACCTCCGCCGACGTGCACGAGCACATCCTGCGCGGACTGCCCGGCGCCGGTACGCCTGTCCACCGGCCCGGCGGGCTCGTCCGCTTCCTGCTCCGCGAGGTCGCGCCCCGGCCGCCCGTGGCCGGGCCGACAGGGCCCGGACCACAGCTGTCGGCGCGGCTGGCGGGGACACGGGAGTGCGCGGGCCCGCACGACCAGGCGACCCTCTTCCGCCCGGCAGGGGATGAGTCCCGGTGCCCCGTCTGCGAACCCGTCGCGGTCAACGGTGGATGAGGAGTTCCTGTTCCGTCGCGCCCGGCCGGGGGGGACGCGGGCAGCGCTCAGGGGGGCGCGGGACCGAGGGGAAGCGGCATTCGGAACGCGAGCCTCCAGCACGGAGGGGCGGCAGAATGCAGCCATGACCGAAGCCTCGGACCCCGCCCTGCTCCAGCGCTGGAACGCCACCCTGCGCGCCGCCCGCACCGGCCACGAGGGCCCGGACCCCGCCCCGTACGGCCGGAATCTGCTGGCCCGTTGGGCCGAGCCGCAGCGCAGGTACCACACCGTGGACCACCTGCGGGCGGTCCTCGACCGCATCGACGAACTCGCCGATCAGGGCGGCGAGGGCGGGGAGTTGGAGCTGGTCAGGCTGGCCGCCTGGTTCCACGACGCGGTCTACCGGCCGGAGCGCTCGGAGAACGAGGAGCGCTCGGCGGTGCTGGCCGAAAAGGCCCTCACGGAAGCGGGCCTCACACCCCACGAGGTGGCGGAGGTGGCCCGCCTGGTCCGCCTGACGATCACTCACGACCCGGCGGACGGGGACATCAACGGCGAGATCCTCTGCGACGCGGACCTGGCGATCCTGGCGACGGACGAGGATACGTACGGGGGGTATGCGCGAGCGGTCCGCGAGGAGTACGACTTCGTCCCGGAGGACGCGTTCCGCCAGGGCCGCGCGGCGGTCCTGCGCCAACTCCTCGCCCTGCCACGCCTGTTCCGCACCCCCTACGGCGCGGCGGCCTGGGAGTCGCGAGCCCGCCGGAACCTGGAACGGGAGCTGGCGGACCTGGAGCCCTGACGAAAACCCGCCCGATCTTCGTACAACCTTCCGTCGTTTCGTGAGTCTCCTCGGGTGGTGCCTGGTGCGCCCGCATACTTCTGTTTCATCTGAGGGGGAACCTCACGTGCCTCACGCACGCTCGACCCGGCGTCGGCTCCTGGCCGCCGTCACCACCGTCCTGGCCGTCACGCTCGGGGCGGGCACACTGACCACCCTCCCCGCGAGCGCCGCCGACTCGGCGAACAGCGGAGCGGCTTCGAGGACGGACGCTTCGGCGACGCCGATTCCCTTCCCCAAGGACACCAAGCTGATGGACGCCGGACTGACCGGCGTCCTCGGGCGCACGGGCACGACCTGGGAGAAGCGCTGGACGCGCTACACAGGTGGCCCCTCACAGGTCTACGACTGGAGCACGCTCCTGCGCTCCTCACGAACCACGGACTACCTGGTCTTCCCCGGGGGGATCTACAAAGTCACGCTCCGAAACCTGAGCACGATGTCCGTGCTCGAGATCCCCGTCGGGTCGTCGGCCGGCGGAGCGAGGTACATCGGCTCGGCCGCCAACGCGGTGTTCACCAAGTCCGGGGACGGCGCGACCGTACGCATGCACCGGCACGACACGGAAGGCGGCACGGTGACCGTGACGGGCCTCCCGGCCGGTGCGACCGAGATCGCCGTCGCCCCGGGCACACCCGAGGACGCGCTCGTCACCTTCACCGACGGCACGGCGAAGAAGTGGGGCCTGCTCGACCTCGCCACCGGCGCCCTCGACGAGATCCACGACCGGACCGCGGGCTCGGCGGGTGGCGACATCGCCGTCTCCGAGAAGCACGTCGCCTGGACCGAGGGCGATGAAACCGGACTCCCGATGGTGTTCCTCCTGGACCGCGCCACGGACAAGGTCCAGGTGATCCCGATCGACACGGCCTGGACGAGTGACCTCCAGATCGGCCTGGTCGGCGGCTGGGTCGTCTACGGCGAAGCGGGCGGAATCTCCAACGGCGACGTCAACCCGCTGTACGCCCTCACCGCGTACGACCCGGCGACCGGCGCGAAGGTCAAGCTCCTCGACCACCTGACCTCGTCCGCGGCCGCCCCCGACGGCCTGTACGTGCGCGGCGGTACCCTCGCCCAGGGCGAGGGTCTCTACAAGATCACGACCGGTGCGGACGGGGCTCCGGCCGTCAGCCTGGTGGCGACCACGGGCGAGCCCACCCACGTCGTGATCGGCGCCAACGACATCCCCGCCACCGTCGACCTCGACAAGAACGGCGGAAAGGCGAACTTCACGTGGGCGGTCTCCCGGACCAGCGTCGAGGTGAGCATCACCCTGCGCCACGTCCGGACCGGACAGACCCGCGAGTTCACCCGGAGCCACCCGTACACCCCGAGCGTGACGGTCGACTGGAACGGCCAGATCGGGCCCGACTTCACCAGCGCCTACAACGGCGACTACACCTGGCAGATGACCGCGCGGCCGCTCAACGGCATCGGCCCGGCCACGAGCGCCTCCGGCACGTTCAAGGTCGTCCGCAAGGCCGCGCCGCACGACTACGACGACAACGGCTCCCCGGACCTGCTCTCCCGTGACACCTCCGGCCGGCTGTGGCGGAGCGACACCTTCTTCCACGACGACATCGGCCAGCTGGACGCCCGGTCGCGCACGCTGGTCGGCACCGGCTGGAACGGCTACAACCAGATCGAGGCCGCGGGGAACATCGGCGGAGCCGCCCACGCGGACCTCGTCGCCCGCGACACGGCCGGTGCCCTCTGGCACTACCTCGGCAACGGCGACGGCACCTTCGCCACCCGGTACAAGATCGCCACCGGCTTCGGCGGCTACAACAAGATCGCCGCAGGCAGCGACCTCGACGGCGACGGCAAGGCCGACCTCGTGGCCACCGACACCGCCGGCGCCATGTGGTTCTACAAGGGCACCGGCAACTGGCGCAGCCCCTACACGACCCGCGTCAAGATCAGCACGGGCTGGAACGGCTACAACCAGATCACCGCCACCGGCGACATCGCGGGTGGCGCCGCCGGTGACCTCGTCGCCCGCGACAGCGCCGGCGTCCTCTGGCTCTACCTCGGCAACGGCGACGGCACCTTCGCACCCCGAGTGAAGATCGGCTCCGGCTGGGGCGGGTACACGCACCTCGTCGGCGTCGGCGACGCCGACCGGGACGGCCGCGCCGACCTCGTCGCCATCAGCCCGAACAGCCAGTACTTCTACCAGGGCACCGGCAACTGGCGCGCTCCCCTGGGCGGCCGGCAGCCGGCTTCCCTGCCGTACGTCGGCGACACGGGCCACCACGTCGTCTGACGGCACCCGACACCGGTCCCGCCCCACTGCGGGGCGGGACCGGTGTCCGTATCGCGAGACACCTCGCCCCGGGGGAATGTCAGGCACAAACCGCAGGTTGACGCATGTCATGCCGTCAACCTCTGCCGAGCGCACCGCAGCCCCGACCGCCCCCGCCGCCACCCGTATGCCCCTGGCCGTCTACATCCTCGGCCTCTCCGTCTTCGCGCTCGGCACGAGCGAATTCATGCTGTCCGGCCTTCTCCCACCCATCGCCGACGACATGAACGTCTCCATCCCCCGCGCCGGTCTCCTCATCTCCGCCTTCGCCATCGGCATGGTCGTCGGCGCCCCGCTGCTCGCCGTCGCGACCCTCCGGCTCCCCCGCAAGACGACCCTGGTCACCCTGATCACCGTCTTCGGCCTCGGCCAGGTCGCCGGCGCCCTCGCACCCAACTACGCGGTCCTCTTCGCCTCCCGGATCGTCAGCGCGCTCGCCTGCGCCGGCTTCTGGGCGGTCGGCGCCGCCGTCGCCATCGCGATGGTCCCCGTCGGCTCGCGCGCCCGCGCCCTGGCGGTCATGATCGGCGGCCTGTCGATAGCCAACGTCCTCGGCGTCCCCGCCGGCGCCTTCCTCGGCGAGCACCTCGGCTGGCGCTCCGCGTTCTGGGCCGTCGGAGTGGCCTCCGCCATCGCGCTCGTCGGCGTGGCGACCCGGATCCCGCACATCCCGCTCCCGGAGACCAAGCCCCGCCTCAAGCGCGAGCTGGTGATCTACCGCGACCGCCAGGTGCTGCTCTCGATCGTGATCACGGCGCTCGCCGCGGGCGGCGTCTTCTGCGCGTTCTCGTACCTCGCCCCGGTCATCACCGACGTCGCCGGCATCGACGACCGCTGGGTCTCCGCGATCCTCGGCCTCTTCGGCATCGGCGCGCTGATCGGTACGACGATCGGCGGCCGGGTCGCCGACGCCCACCTCTTCGGGGTCCTGCTCACCGGCATCACCGCCTCGACGGTCTTCCTGGCCGCCCTGGCCCTCTTCGCCTCCAGCCAGGTCGCCGTGATCGCCCTGTCCTTCCTCCTCGGCGTGTCGGCCTTCTACACCGCGCCCGCGCTCAACGCCCGCATGTTCAACGTGGCCGGCGCCGCGCCGACCCTCGCGGGCGCCACGACCACCGCCGCCTTCAACCTCGGCAACACCGCGGGGCCCTGGTTCGGCGGCACGGTCATCGACGCGGACTTCGGCTTCGCGGCGACCGCGTGGGCCGGAGCGGCCATGACGGTGGTGGCGCTGGCGACGGTCGCGCTCTCCCTGCGGCTGCACAAGTCCCGCTCGCGCGTGGTGGCCTCCTCCACGCCGCAGCGGGAGAAGGCCGTATCGACCGGCTGAACCCATCGGGACCACCGGGGTGAGCCCACCAGGGCCCGCCGGCTACAGCGGGTCGGACTCCGTCTCCCGCCGCGGGAACTTCGGCCGCCGCAGCCCCGCTTCCGTGATCCGCCGTACGAGTTCCTTCGAGCCGACCTCGACCGCGCCGGCCGCCACCGCGTCCGCGTAGCGGTCCGACGGGATGTCGTAGTGGTCGCGCTCGAAGGCGCGCGGCGGGGCGCCGATCCTCGCGGCGAAGGCGTGGAGCTCCTCGTGCGAGACGTCGCTGACGAGGTGCGACCACATACGGCCGTGGCCCGGCCAGGTCGGCGGGTCGATGAAGAGGGTCATCTGAGGGCCGCCGTCACGTCAGACCGCCGACCGGGGCGACGACCACGCCCGCCTTGCCGCAGACCCAGTGCGGGTCCGGGCCGAGCTCGGGCTCGACGTCCAGGGCATGGGGGTCGCCGGAGGAGCAGACCGGGCAGATGGGCCAGCGGCCGTAGTGCTCCAGGAGCGCGTCCTGCACGTCCTGGGCGACGAGGCCTGCGACGTACGTGATGCCCTCGGGCCACTGCTCCACCCACCACCGGCGGTGGGTGACGGCGTCCTCGACCATCGACACGACCTCGGCCGCGGCCACGTCGCGCGCCGCCAGATCGGCGAGGACCAGGGCGCGGGCGGCATGCAGCGCCTGCTCCAGAGGGTCGATGTCGTCCATGCACACATTGTCACCCGACAAGCCTCCGGGACGAAGGTCCCGTCCGCATCCGGGACCATCCGGGACCGAAGGGGTCTTGACGCTCCCAGCTGCCGAAAATATCTTTCAGGTGTGACCAATGACGTGAAGGAAAGTTTCAGCGGCCGGCTGGTCGGCCAGCCCGGCGGGCCCACCCCCGGACCCGCCCAGGACGCCCCACCCGCGCCCGCCGCCCTCGCGGCCAAGGTACGCACCCTCGCACCCTCCATGACCCGCTCCATGCAGCGGGTCGCCGAAGCCGTCGCCGGGGACCCGGCCGGCTGCGCCGCCCTCACCGTCACCGGCCTCGCCGAGCTCACCGGCACCAGCGAGGCGACCGTCGTCCGCACCGCCCGCCTCCTCGGCTACCCCGGCTACCGCGACCTCCGTCTCGCCCTCGCCGGCCTCGCCGCCCAGCAGCAGTCCGGCCGCGCACCCTCCGTCACCGCCGACATCGCCGTCGACGATCCGATCGCCGACGTGGTCGCCAAGCTCGCCTACGACGAGCAGCAGACCCTCGCCGACACCGCCGCCGGACTCGACACCGTCCAGCTCGGCGCCGCCGTCGCCGCCCTCGCCGGAGCCCGCCGCATCGACATCTACGGCGTCGGCGCCTCCGGCCTCGTCGCCCAGGACCTCGGCCAGAAGCTGCTCCGCATCGGCCTCCTCGCCCATGCGCACAGCGACCCGCACCTCGCCGTCACCAACGCCGTGCAGCTCCGCTCCGGCGACGTCGCCATCGCCATCACCCACTCCGGCTCGACCGGCGACGTCATAGAACCCCTCCGCGTCGCCTTCGACCACGGCGCCACCACCGTCGCGATCACCGGCCGCCCGGACGGGCCGGTGACGCAGTACGCCGACCACATCCTCACCACCTCCACCGCCCGCGAGAGCGAACTGCGCCCCGCGGCCATGTCGTCCCGCACCAGCCAACTCCTGGTCGTGGACTGCCTGTTCACCTGCGTCACCCAACGTACGTACGAGACGGCGGCCCCTGCCCTCGCGGCCTCGTACGAAGCCCTCGCCCACCGCCACTCCCCCCGCACCCGCTGAACGTCAACGACGACGTCGCACCGAAAGAGCCGCACGTGTCCTCTACGTACTCCGAGCTTCAGGCGCAACTGGCCACACTCACCACCGAGGCGTTCCGGCCCGAGCTCGCGGAGATCGACCAGCTCCCGACCCTCGACATCGCCCGCACCATGAACACCGAGGACCAGACCGTCCCGGCCGCCGTCGCCGAGCGGCTGCCGGCGATCGCCGCCGCCATCGACGCCACCGCCGCCCGCATGGCACGCGGCGGCCGGCTGATCTACGCCGGCGCCGGCACGGCAGGCCGGCTCGGCGTCCTCGACGCCAGCGAGTGCCCGCCCACCTTCAACACCGACCCCAGCGAGGTCGTCGGCCTCATCGCGGGCGGCCCGTCGGCCATGGTGAAGGCCGTGGAGGGCGCAGAGGACTCCAAGGCGCTGGCGGCGGCCGACCTCGACGCGCTTAACCTCACCGCGAACGACACGGTGGTCGGCATCTCCGCCTCCGGCCGCACCCCGTACGCCATCGGCGCCGTCGAACACGCCCGCGCGGCGGGCGCGTTGACGATCGGCCTGTCCTGCAACGCGGACAGCGAGCTGGCCGCCGCCGCCGAACACGGCATCGAGGTCGTCACCGGCCCCGAACTCCTCACCGGATCCACCCGGCTGAAGGCGGGCACGGCCCAGAAGCTCGTCCTCAACATGATCTCGACCATCACGATGATCCGGCTCGGCAAGACGTACGGGAACCTGATGGTCGACGTCCGCGCCTCCAACGAGAAGCTCCAGGCCAGGTCGCGGCGGATCGTCGCACTCGCCACCGGCGCACCGGACGAGCAGATCGAGACCTCCCTCGCCGCCGCCGACGGCGAAGTGAAGACCGCGATCCTGATGATCCTCGCCGACATCGACGCCAAGAGCGCCGACCAGCGCCTCACCGACTCACAGGGCCATCTGCGCGCCGCCCTGCACGCGCAGCCCTGAACCCTCCCCACCCCCGCACAGCAAGGCACCACCGCACCATGAGCACAGACGACAAGAACCGCGCCATCGCCGCCGCGATCCTCCCGCTCGTCGGCGGCGCAGAGAACATCAGCTCCGTGGCCCACTGCATGACCCGGCTCCGGCTGGGTCTGCGGGACCGCTCGCTCGTCCAGGACGAGGCCCTCAAGGCCCTGCCGTCCGTGATGGGCGTGGTGGAGGACGACACGTACCAGATCGTGCTCGGCCCGGGCACGGTCGCCCGCGTGACGCCGGAGTTCGAGGCGCTCGTCGCCGCGGCGCCGAAGCCCTCGGCGGACGACCTCGCGGCGCAGGGCGCGGCGATCAAGGCGGCGCAGAAGGCGAAGAACCAGACCCCGTTCAAGCTGTTCCTCCGCCGGATCGCGAACATCTTCGTCCCGCTGATCCCCGCCCTCATCGGCTGCGGCATCATCGCCGGCCTCAACGGCCTGCTCGTCAACCTCGGCTGGCTGCCGTCCGTCACACCCGCCCTGGCGGCGATGGCGAGCGGCTTCATGGCGCTGATCGCGGTCTTCGTCGGCTTCAACACCGCGAAGGAGTTCGGCGGTACGCCGATCCTGGGCGGCGCGGTCGCGGCGATCATCGTCTTCCCCGGCGTCGCGAAGATCGACGCCTTCGGCCAGACCCTGTCGCCCGGACAGGGCGGTGTCCTCGGCGCGCTGGGCGCGGCCGTACTCGCGGTGTACGTCGAGAAGTGGTGCCGCCGCTGGGTGCCGGAGGCGCTCGACGTCCTGGTCACCCCGACCCTCACGGTCCTGGTCTCCGGCCTGGTCACGATCTTCGGCCTGATGTTCGTGGCCGGTGAGATCTCGACCGCGATCGGCGACTTCGCCAACTGGCTCCTCGCGAACGCCGGCGCCGGCGCGGGCTTCGTCCTGGGCGGCCTGTTCCTCCCGCTGGTGATGCTGGGCCTGCACCAGGCCCTGATCCCGATCCACACCACCCTGATCGAGCAGCAGGGCTTCACCGTCCTGCTCCCGATCCTGGCGATGGCGGGCGCGGGCCAGGTCGGCGCAGCGGTCGCCGTCTACCTCAAGCTCCCCCGCAACGGCTCGATCCGCCGCACCATCAAGTCCGCGCTCCCGGCCGGCTTCCTGGGCGTGGGCGAGCCCCTGATCTACGGCGTCTCGCTCCCGCTGGGCCGCCCGTTCATCACGGCCTGCGTCGGCGGCGCCTTCGGCGGCGGCTTCATCGGCCTCTTCAACATGCTCGGCGACAAGGTCGGCTCGACGGCCATCGGCCCCTCGGGCTGGGCCCTCTTCCCCCTCCTCGACGGCAACAAGGGCCTCGGCGAGACCATCGCGATCTACGCGGCCGGCCTGCTGGTCGGCTACGCGGTGGGCTTCGTGGCGACGTACGTCTGGGGCTTCAGCCGCGAGCTCCTGGAGGAGTTCAACGTGGACACGGAGCCGGTGACGGTCCCGGTGGCCTCGGGCGCGCCGGTGACTTCGGGCGGCCCGACGACTCCACAGGAGCCGGAGCCGGTGAAGGTCTGACGCCGGCCGACGTGCCATGACGACGAGGGCGGCTCCCCATGCCGGGGGCCGCCCTCGTCATGACGTCGTCCGTGCCGTCCGCGTAGGTCATGGCGTCCGCGTCGGCTGTCAGCCGTCGGGCGTCCGCGTCGGCCGTCGGCCGTCAGGGGACGTTCGTCGTCGTCTCACAGGACGGCGTCGCGACGTCCGTGCCCGCCTCGCCGTCGCAGGTGTCGGGAGTTCCGGCGCCCCCGTCCAGGACATCGCGGCTCGGACCCGCGAGGAGCCGATCCGCGCCGGCGCCGCCCCTGAGCACGTCGCGCCCTCCCACCGTGCCGACCGTGAACTCGATGAAGAAGTCGGCGTTGTCGCCGAGGATGCGGTCGTCGCCGCCCCTGCCCTCCAGGATGTCGTTGCCGGCACTGGCGGGCGGAGTCGTGTCGACGGAGCTGTCCCCCAGGAGGATCTCGTTCGCGCTGCCGCCGACGATCCGGTCGTTCCCGGAGCCGGTGGACGTTCCCGACGCCGCGTTGTGGTCGCCGATGGCGAAGAACCCGCCGTCGGCACCCAGGTCCAGGACGTCGTCGCCGCCGTTGCCGGAGGTGCTGCCCTGCGCGTTGCTGTCGCCGATGAGGATGTCGACGCCGGGTCCGCCCCGCAGCACGTCGTCCCCCGCTCCGACAGCGTCGGTGACGGTGGCGGCGGAGTCCCCGTTCATGTCGTCGTCGCCCTCCCCACCGTCGATCAGGTCGGCGCCCCCGCCGGAGGCGCCGGCACCACGGCTGTCACCGGACACGACGTCGTTCCCGGGACCACCGAAGATCTGGTCGTTCCCGCCACCGATGGCCTCACCGGCGGGGGCGAGGCTGTCCCCGCCGAGCCGGTCGTCGCCCGGGCCGCCGAAGACCCGGTCGTTGCCGCCGCCTTCGGCGGGGCCGGTCAGGGCGATCACATCGCCACGTACGGTGTCGCTGCCCGCCCCGCCGTCGACCTGATCGTCGCCCTTCCCTCCGGCGACCGTGTCGTTCCCGCCCAGAGCGCAGATCAGGTCGTTGCCGCCCAGGCCGTCGATGACGTCGGCGTCCTCGGAGCCGACGATCACATCGCTTCCGGCCGTGCCCAGGATCGTGCCCGAGCCGGTGATGTTCGCCGGGACTCCGAAGCAGGTCGGCGGGGCCGCGGACGCGGCGCCCGCCGGAAGACCGAGCGCGAGGAGCGCGGCCACGGCCAGTACGGCCGGGCCCGGGCGGCGGGGTGGGCGGAGCGGGGACATACGAACCTCCAGTGCGGGGGCGCTCCACCTGCAGCCACATGCAGTGATCACAAACGGGGCGATATGTCACGGAACGTATGACACCGCGTGTCGCCCTGCGACCGGGCTGATCGCATTCGGGTGAGCGACCGCCGCGCGAGGCCGCCCGTCAGTTCGCGCAGTACGTGTCGGAGGCCGGACGCTCGCCGGTCCGCAGGAACGTGGTGACGGCCCGGTCCCCGCACGCGTTGCCGTTCCCCAGGTACATCCCGTGCCCGCCGTGGTCGACGGTCACCAGCCGGGCCCGGTCGCCGAGGGCCCGGCGCATCTTCAGACCGGCGGCATACGGCGTGGACGGGTCACGCAGGCTCTGGATCATCAGCATGTTGGACGGCCCCCGGTCGGTGATCCGGGTCGGCTTCTCGGCCGGAGCCTTCCAGAAGGAGCAAGGCGTGATGTTCGCCGGAAGGCCGGCCGTGAGGGGGTACCGGGCCCGGTCGGCCGTGACGGCCCGCTGGTACGCCGGGACGGAACGCGGCCACTTCACGTCGTTGCAGATGACGCCGACCGTGATCGCCGCGTCCTCGTCGGACAGCGCCTCGGAAAGCTGCGGCGGAAGCGTGGGCTCACGGCCCGGGACCTGGGCGTCCACCACCAGACGGGCGAAGCCCGCGAAGGCCCCGTCGCTGTAGAGCGCGTTCTGAAGGGCCTGCCGCAGCACGTTCCCCGTCAGCGGTACGCCCGCCTTCGCCGACTCCTTCGGCTCACGGTCCAGCCGCTCCGCCAGCGCGATCACCAACGGACGTACGTCCTCCGGCCGCTCCGCCAGTCGCAGCCCCTCCTTCGCCCGGTCCGGATGCGCCGCCCAGGCCGCGAAGTCGGGGAACCGGTCCTCCGCGCCCTCGCCCATGTACGCGAGCCAGCCCCGCGCCACCCGGTTCGGATCCGGGTCGTTGCTGCTGTCGAGCACCCAACGATCAGTCCGGTGCGGGAACTTCTGCGCGTACACGGCGCCGACATACGTACCGTACGAGACACCCCACGCCGACAGCTTCTCCTCCCCGAGCGCCTGCCGGAACCGGTCCAGGTCCCGTGCCTGGTTCGCCGTCGTCATGCTCCACAACACGTCACCCCCGTTGCGCGCGCACGCCTCGGCGGTACGCCGGGACCGCTCGACGTTCTCGTCGATCGAGCCGTCCGCCGCAGGCCAGGACCGCAGCGTCACCATCCTCCGGTCGTCCTCGTCCAGCCCACAACTCGCCTTCGCGCTCCCGCCCACCCCACGTGGATCGAGCGCCACCAGGTCGTACGTCCCGCCCAGCTCTCTGCGCAGCGCGTCCCCCTTCACCGTCAGCCGCTGCACACCCGAACCACCCGGCCCACCCGGAATCACGGCCAGCGTCCCGCGCCGCTCCTCGGGCCGCTCGCTACGGATCCGCGACACGGCGAGGGCGAGCTGGGGTCCCCGGGGGTCGCTGTAGTCCACGGGCACGGTGAGGGTGGCGCACTCCTGGGTGGCGGGCCCGCCCTTCTGGGCACAGTTCGTCCACGTGAGGCCGGGGGTCGTGGCGGCCGCGGCGCGGGCGGTGGTGAGGGGGGTCGCGGAGAGGGTGACGGCGACCGCGGCGGCGGAGAGAGCGAGCGCGGCGATCTTGTAAGTGGTCATGTACCAAGCTTTGTTGACGGCCCTTCATGATCACATCCGGCAGCCAGGACGGTACGGAGTGGGGCTAGCCCCCAACCCTCACGGGGGAGTTCACATGCCCCGCAGGCCACAGCGGTGACCCGTGGACGCCACCCATACGACATACTCCGGCCGGAATATCCCCGGGAGCGACACATCGCCCCACACACACGCCCCCGAGGCAGGAGAACGATGGAAGCGACCGTCCGAAACCCCCTGAGACGACTCACCCGAAGACAACGCGCGCTCGGACTCGTGCTGGCATCCGCACTCCTGATCCTGGCCGGGGCAGCCGGCCGGCACGCCGACCGGGACGGCGGACTGCTCGTGGTGGCGAAGGTCTTCCACCACCCGCTGCTCTTCGGCCTGTTGGTCTGGGCGGCGCTGACGACGGCCGTGTTCATGGCCTTTCGCAACCTGATCGTCCGCATCCTCGCCGGGACGATATCCGCCCTCCTGGCCCTCGCGGCCCTGCCCTTCGTCCTCTTCGCCTCCTTCGGGGCCGCCGAGGAGACGAAGGACACGGCAGCGCCCGGCCGTACAGACCGCCACCTCGTGATCGAGGAGGGCTCGGCGATGATCGACCCACTGTGGTGGGTGTACGTCGACGAGGGCAGCGGCCTGACCAAGCGCCGCTGGCACGTGGGCTACTTCAACGGCGACGACCCTGCCAACGGCCTCGCCGAGGCGTCCTGGGCGGGCCCCGACCGCATCCGCCTCGTCACCGGCGACCCCGAATCCGAGCCCGAGAGCGAAGACGGGACCCAGACCCACTTCATCGACCTCGACCCCGAGACGGGCCGGCCGCTGCGCACGGTCGAGAGGGGCTGAGCGCACCGCGACACCCTGGACCCGGCGAGCGTCGAACCCCGCCATCGTCCCCGTGCGCGACTCCAAGAACCCCGACGGACGGAAACGTGCCTTGGGCACCGCCTCCTGGCCCACCTTCGCGGACGGCCTCAAGTAGGCACCGCAGGGCCGCCACCTGGTTGTGGGCAGGCGTTCCGCAGGGCTGGGGGTCCCCCCGGAGTCTGGGGGAGGGTGGGCACAACCCCACGACGGCGCCGCACCCCGTGGGCACCGTACGGACCGGGAGCCTGGGCCCGACAAGGGCGCCGTCCCGCTCCAGCGGGACGATGGCCCACACGGGGGGGCGGGGACGGCGTCGGTCCAACGGCCGGTGTCCCTAACTCTCCACTACTCGCGGTAACTTCCCCGGAATCGGCCCCTCAGGACCCCCCGAAGGCGAGTTGCGGAACTTAGCGACACCCACCCCGATCAACTCACCCCACCACCCACCGGCAGTGACCAGCGGGGCATGAGTCCCAGCAAACCGACGGCCGTCACACGCCAAGCGCCGCCGGGCCGCCCCATTCGTGGACCGCGCACCACCACCCCCACACCCGACAGACGCCCACGGCGCTTCGCGCCACAGGGTTGCCGCGTGGCCACGCCCCCCGGCCGCCCTCCGAGTGTGAGAAGGCGACCGGAGGCGGTGGGTCAAGGGTGAAGCGCAGCGCAATCGGCGAAGCCGACGCGACGCAGGAGCGCCCTTGACGCACCGCCTCCGGTCGCCACACTCGGAACGAGGGCGGCCCACCCAGAAGCTCGCAAGGGCCCTCACACCAAGGCCCCCAGAACCCCGAAACCCACAGGGCCGCCCACCTCAGGCCCCAGCGACCCAAAGCCCACGGCGCGCACACCCCAGCCCACCAGCGCCCCCCCAGCTCACCCAGAACCGGCCCCTCAGAAACCCCAACTAAGTTCACACACCTGAACAGTAATCACATACACAACCCTTGACGCCCTCGCAGCCGCGCCCCTAGCTTCCGGGGAAAGCGCTTTCTCGTCCAGTCCCGGAGACCCCCATGCATCTGCGACGACTCACCACGGCCACCGGCGCAACCACCGCCACGACCGCAACCACCGCCACCACCGCCCTGTTAACCGCCACTCTCACCGCCCTCACCCTCACCGCCCTCGCCCTCGCCCTCGCCCTCGCCCTCACCGACACCACCACCGCCGAAGCCGCATCGTCCCTCTACGAGGCCGAGGCCTTCCCCGCCACCTGCTCCGGCACCGTCGACTCCGACTGGGGCGGCTTCACCGGCAGCGGCTTCTGCAACGGGACCAACGCCGTCGGCGCCTCCTCCCAGTTCACGGTGAACGCCCCCGCCGCCGGAACCGCCACCCTGGCCGTCCGGTTCGCCAACGGCACGACCACCGCCCGCCCCGCCGGTCTCGTCGTCAACGGATCCACCGTCCAGACGCCCTCGTTCGAGGCCACCGGCGCCTGGTCCACCTGGTCGACCAAGACCCTGACCGTGACCCTGAACGCCGGCAGCAACACCATCCGGCTCTCCCCCACCACCGCCGCCGGCCTCCCCAACGTCGACTCCCTGAACGTCACGACGGCCGACGGCCCGCCGCCCACGGCCGGCGCGCTGTACGTCACCCCGAACGGCACGGACGGCGCGTCCGGCACGCAGTCCGACCCGACCACGCTCACCTCTGCGATCAGCCGCGTCGGCGCCGGCGGGACGATCTACCTCCGCGGCGGCACGTACCGTCACTCCACGACGATCACCGTTCCGCCGACCAACAACGGCACCGCCACCGCCCGCAAGACGATCTCCGCCTACCCGGGCGAGACCCCGGTGCTGAACTTCTCCGCCATGGCCGAGGACCCGGCCAACCGCGGCCTCGCTCTGAACGGCTCGTACTGGCACGTCAACGGCATCGTCGTCGAACGTGCCGGCGACAACGGGATCCTCGTCGGCGGCAGCAACAACGTCATCGAGCGCACCGTCACACGCTTCAACCGCGACACCGGCTTGCAGCTCTCGCGGATCGCCTCCTCCACTCCCCGCGAGCAGTGGCCGTCCCACAACCTGATCCTCAGCGCCGAGTCACACGACAACGCCGACTCCGACGGCGAGGACGCCGACGGCTTCGCCGCGAAGCTCACGGTCGGCTCGGGGAACGTCTTCCGCTACGCCGTGTCCCACCACAACATCGACGACGGCTGGGACCTCTACACGAAGACGGACACCGGCCCCATCGGCCCGGTGACCATCGAGGACTCCCTCGCGTACGACAACGGCACCCTCAGCGACGGCTCCCAGGCCGGCAACGGCGACCGCAACGGCTACAAGCTCGGCGGCGAGGACATCGAGGTCGACCACGTCGTCCGGCGCAGCATCGCCTTCCACAACGGCAAGCACGGGTTCACGTACAACAGCAACCCGGGCACGATCACGATGTCGAACAACATCAGCGTCGACAACGCCCAGCGCAATTACACCTTCGACGCCGGTACTTCGGTGTTCCGGAGCAACACCTCCTGCCGCTCCGCCACCGGGACGAACGACCGGACGATCGGTGACGTCGACGGCTCGAACCAGTTCTGGTCCGGCGCGAACGGCTCCCGCTGCCCCTCGTACGCAGGCGCCCTGAGCTGGTCCTACGCCTCCGACGGCCGCCTCGCCGTCGCCTTCGGCGGCCGACCGGTCACCTGGTAGCCACCGCAACCACCCTGCCCACCGCAACCCCCCTGCCCACCGAGACCACCCCCGGCGGCCGACCTCCGCACCTCGGAAGCCTCAGAAGCCGCCGACGCAGCTGAACCCACCGCTGAAACCACCGGTTCCGCCGGTGGCCGTACCCCCGGAAGGGTTGCCCGGACGCGTGGCACCCGGGCCGGGCCGAGGCGGGGGCGGGGGCTTGGTGAACGTGCGGTAGTCCTCGTAGAAGAGGTCCCGCCACCAGCGATCGAAGCCGACGTCCACCAGCTCCCGCTCCGTCTCGGCGAGCGCGGCCGCGTCCCACACCACGTCGGGCAGGTCCAGCTCCTTGAGCGCCTGGCGCAGGCCCGACAGATCGACACGGGGACCATCACCCCGCACATCACCACCCCGCACATCACCACCCGGCACGTCATGCCGGAAGACATACGCGCTCTGCCGCCCGCCGCCCTCCACCGGCGCCGACTCCTCCGACGCCACCATCTCCCAGCCCCAGACCTCCCGCTCGGCTAGCCTCCGCCTCCGCCGCCAGGCCTCCGCCTCCTGCCGCTCCCGTTCACGCGCCCGCGCGACGGCCTTCTCCTTCTCGCCCCGGACCGCCTCCCGGATCTCCCGACGGACGGGCTCGTACGCCTCGCTCGCCTCCCGCATCACCCGCTCGTACCGCTGCCGCGTCTCCTCGAAGGCGCTCATGGCGCGCCGCGCGGCGAAGTGCCGCCACCACGGGACGGCCGCGGCGCGACGGTGGGCGGCCTGCAGTTCGACGCTGATGTCGTCCATGGCGGCGGCGTACGCAAGGCCGGCCTCCACCCAGCGGCGGCAGGTCTGCGGGGTGCACGGGACGAGTTCCCCCGCGCCGTCGAACGGCCCCGGGGTCCAGACGAAGAAGAGGGAAGGCGCGCGCTCGCCGTCGAGGAGACGTGAGGGCGATTCCTCGAAGACCCGGACCTTGCCGTCACTGGGACCGACGGGCCCGCGATCCTTCTGTCTGCGCGAGATCGTCAAGTAGTAGGTGAGGTAAGGCAGTCCCGCACGACGCATCGTCTCCACCCCTTGCGCTCCCACGTAGCCCTATACCCCGTACCCCTGGGCTACCCCCGCCCCCCTCAGGGTCCCCACACGCTCGGGCCGGGAACAGCCGTCACCCGGGGGGCCGCCGCACCTGTCCGTACATCACCATGTCCCGTCGCTCCCCGCCCACTTCCTGCCAGGAGCGCAGCACCCCCTCCCGTACGTACCCCGCCCGTTCCGCCGTCCGGATCGAGGCCTCGTTCCAGGGCTCCGCGAGCAACTGGAGGCGTGGGATGCCCAGTTCGTCGAATGCCCACGCGGTCACCGCCGTCAGCGCCGCCGCGGCCGCGCCCTCGCCGCGGCAGGACGGGGCGATCCAGTAGCCGAGGGTCGCGCGGCCCTCGGGGAGTTCACGGAGCCAGAGGCCGATCATGCCCACGGCCCGCGCGTCTCGGCGGCGGACGATGACGAAGGGGTATCCGGTCGCGTTCTCCGCGCGGGCCCATTGGCGGCGGACGAACGCCTCGCCCTCCGTCTCCGAGTACACCGGCGGGACGGTGGTGACCAGGGGGATGTACGCGTCCGTCGACGCCTCCTCCAGGAGGGGCAGGTCGGCCCGCTCCCAGCGGCGCAGTTCGAAGGCCCCGGCCGCCAGCCGGGGAACGATGAGGCTCACATCGTCCGAAGGTACGCGGCCAGGCGGTCGTACTCCTCTTTCACCCCGTCCTCCATGCCGGTGGCCAGCGCCTGGTCCCGGATCTCCGTGGAGGGCCAGAGCGACGTGCTGGTGAGGGCCGTGCCGCCGTCCGGGGTGTCGTCGAAGGTGAGGGTCACGTGCACGGGCGGGCCGGGCATCAGCTCGAAGTTCTCGGTGTAGACGAGGCGCTCGTTCGGGACGATCTCCTCGTACGTCCCCGAGAAGACGATCTCCTGTCCGTCCGGCGCCTGCTGGCCCCAGCGCCAGGCTCCGCCGACCTCGAGGTCGATGTCGGCGACCGTCGTGGTCAGCGCGGCGATCCCGTACCACTGGCGGACGTGCTCGGGCTTCGTCCACGCCTCCCAGACGCGGGCGGGCGGGACGTCGAAGGTTCGGGTGATGACCAGCTCGCGGTCGGTGGGTGTCGTCAGCAGCGTGATCATGGAACGCTCCCGCCGTGGGGGATCCGGCCGTGGGGACCGTCAGGGGTCCTCCCACCAGCATCACCCCGAACGCCCGAGGGCGGCACCCGCAGACCGCCCGGGGCCTGCACCCCAGACAGCCCGGGGCCGGCACCCTCACTCAGCCCGGGCCCGCACCCCCAGACAGCCCCGGGCCGGCACCCCCACTCAGCCCGGCCGGCACCCTCACTCAGCCCGGGCCCGCACCCTCGGACAGCCCGGGCCCGCACCCCCAGACAGCCCCGGGCCTGCACCCCCAGACAGCCCGGCCGGCACCCCCGGACCGCCCGGGCCCGCACCCCCGGACAGCCCGAGGGCGGCACCCCCAGTAGGGAGTACCGCCCTCGGTCGCGTACAGCGAGGAACTGCCGATCCGGATGGATCAGAAGTCCATGTCACCGCCCGGCATACCGCCCGGAGCGGCCGCGCCGGCCTTCTCCGGCTTGTCGGCGATGACAGCCTCGGTGGTGAGGAAGAGCGCGGCGATGGAGGCCGCGTTCTGCAGCGCGGAGCGCGTCACCTTCGCCGGGTCGATGATGCCCTCGGCGATGAGGTCCACGTACTCGTTGGTCGCGGCGTTCAGGCCGTGGCCGACGGGCAGGTTGCGGACCTTCTCCGCCACGACGCCACCCTCGAGGCCGGCGTTGACGGCGATCTGCTTCAGCGGGGCCTCGAGGGCCAGCTTCACGATCGCGGCACCGGTGGCCTCGTCGCCCGAGAGGTCGGCCTCGAGCTTCTCGAAGACGTTGGAGGCCTGGAGCAGGGCCACGCCACCACCGGCGACGATGCCCTCCTCGACGGCCGCCTTCGCGTTGCGAACGGCGTCCTCGATGCGGTGCTTGCGCTCCTTGAGCTCGACCTCGGTCGCGGCACCGGCCTTGATGACCGCAACACCGCCGGCGAGCTTCGCCAGGCGCTCCTGCAGCTTCTCGCGGTCGTAGTCGCTGTCCGAGTTCTCGATCTCGGCACGGATCTGGTTGACGCGACCGGCAACCTGGTCGCTCTCGCCGGAGCCGTCGACGATCGTGGTCTCGTCCTTGGTGATGACGACCTTGCGGGCGCGGCCCAGCAGGTCCAGGCCGGCGTTCTCGAGCTTGAGACCGACCTCCTCGGAGATGACCGTGCCGCCCGTGAGGATGGCGATGTCGTTCAGCATGGCCTTGCGGCGGTCGCCGAAGCCCGGGGCCTTGACCGCGACGGACTTGAAGGTGCCGCGGATCTTGTTGACGACCAGGGTCGACAGGGCCTCGCCCTCGACGTCCTCGGCGATGATCAGCAGGGGCTTGCCCGACTGCATGACCTTCTCCAGGAGCGGGAGCAGGTCCTTCACGGAGGAGATCTTGGAGTTGACGATCAGGATGTACGGGTCGTCCAGGGACGCCTCCATACGCTCCATGTCGGTGGCGAAGTACGCCGAGATGTAGCCCTTGTCGAAGCGCATACCCTCGGTGAGCTCCAGCTCCAGACCGAAGGTCTGGGACTCCTCGACGGTGATGACGCCTTCCTTGCCGACCTTGTCCATCGCCTCGGCGATGAGCTCGCCGATCTGGGTGTCGGCGGCGGAGATGGAGGCCGTGGAAGCGATCTGCTCCTTGGTCTCGACATCCTTCGCCTGCTCGAGCAGAGCGCCGGAGACGGCCTCGACGGCCTTCTCGATGCCGCGCTTGAGGGCCATCGGGTTGGCGCCGGCCGCCACGTTGCGCAGGCCCTCGCGGACGAGCGCCTGGGCGAGGACGGTCGCGGTGGTCGTACCGTCACCGGCGACGTCGTCCGTCTTCTTGGCGACTTCCTTGACCAGCTCGGCGCCGATCTTCTCGTACGGGTCCTCGAGCTCGATCTCCTTGGCGATGGACACACCATCGTTGGTGATCGTGGGGGCGCCCCACTTCTTCTCGAGGACGACGTTCCGGCCCTTGGGGCCAAGGGTGACCTTGACGGCGTCGGCGAGCTGGTTCATCCCGCGCTCGAGACCGCGCCGTGCCTCCTCGTCGAACGCGATGATCTTGGCCATGTGAAGTGGTCCTCCCGGACATGGGGTGGATAACGCTCCAGGACCGCGCCGACGCCCGCGACGGACGGCCTGCGAGCCCGGCGGTTCCTTGCCCCACCTGGCCGCGGACCTCGTCTGCCCGATCCTCGTAAGCACTCTCACCTTCAGAGTGCTAACGCCAATGATTAGCACTCGACCCATGCGAGTGCAAGCGACTCCCACAGATCGAGAGATGGCTCCGGCGCGCCCGTGGACGCGCCCGCACACGCGCGAGGGGTGGGGGGGGGCGGGGGGGGGTGGGGGGCGGCAGCGTGGGTAAGGCACGCTGGAGAGTCGGGGGTGGGGGGGGTGAGCGGGGTGGGGGCTGTCTGGT
>NZ_JBHWBS010000005.1:25894-27154 GCF_042735655.1 Streptomyces sp. NPDC059567
GATCGTGTGGTGGCGGCCGGGCGCCCGGGCGCCCCCCCGCCCCCCGCGGGGGGGGCCCCCCGGGCGCGCTGGTGCCCCCACCCCTCGACGTAGAGAACGCGTGAGTGCGTACGTGGTGGCCGATCGCGCCGTGCTCAGACGGCGAGCTTGACCATGTCCGCCTGCGGACCCTTCTGGCCCTGCGAGATCTCGAACTCGACCCGCTGACCCTCTTCAAGGGTGCGGTAACCGTCCATCTGGATCGCGCTGTAGTGGACGAATACATCCGCACCACCGTCGACCGCGATGAAGCCGTAGCCCTTCTCCGCGTTGAACCACTTGACGGTGCCCTGAGCCATGCCTAACTCCCCTATTACTGGCCCTTGCGCGGGACCGCACTTCGCGGACCCGGGTCAGACCCTGCGCCGGAACGCGTCGACCGCGGCTGAATGTATCTGTCCAACTGCCCTCTGCAACAGGTCAATCGGACGAGAAATCTGGGCACGACGGAAAGGAGAATTAAGGAGAATTTACTGAATTCCGGGGCAAGTCGGGCCCGTCAAAGTGCGCAGAAGGTACACAACACTCGAACACTTTGGCTGCTTCTTGTCGGGCGCGGACGCATTCTCATATGCGTCTGGCACAAGCAGCGAAGGGAAGTCGGGGGGACTTCCCCAACTCTACCCCGCTCAACCATGCAGAATTGCCCCCTCCGCTTCTCCAGCGGAAGGGGCAATTCAGGTGACCGCGGGTAACTCCGGGGCCCGTGGGACGAGCCCCGGCGCTCGGGAGCGCGCGGGCTGTAGCCGCGCAGGCTCAGCCGCGCGAGCTCCGCTGTCGCGCGGGCTCAGCAGCCGCCGGCGACGGCCGGGATGATCGAGACGCCGGCGCCGTCCGGCGTCGCCGTCTCCAGGCCCTGCTCGAAACGGACGTCGTCGTCGTTGACGTACACGTTCACGAAGCGGCGCAGCTTGCCCTGGTCGTCCAGGACGCGGGCGGCGATGCCCGTGTGGTTCTTCTCGAGGTCGGCGATGACCTCCGAGAGCGTCGCGCCCTCGGCGGCGACCTCGGCCTGGCCGCCGGTGTAGGTGCGGAGGATGGTGGGGATGCGGACCTTGACGCTCATGGGTGGTTCACCTTCGGGGCTTCGGGGCGGGGCTGGGGTCCCCCGGACGGAGTCCGGGAGAGGGTGGGGCCGGCCGGGGGGGGGGGGGGCCCCCCCCCCCCCCCGGGGGGGGGGGGGCGCCCCCCCCCCCCGCGGGGCCGCGAAGCGCCCCGGCC
>NZ_JBHWBS010000005.1:27164-71860 GCF_042735655.1 Streptomyces sp. NPDC059567
GCGGGGGGGGGGGGGGGGGGCGCGGGGCCGCGCGCGCCGGCCCCCCCCCGCCCCCGCGGGGGGCCGGGGCCCCCCCCCCCCCCAGGCCGGCTTCGCGGAACGCGTCCAGGCTCGGGCGGATCGTGGCGGTCGCCTGCGAGGTATCGGCCACCGCGTCCAGGGTCTTGAGGCCGTCACCGGTGTTGAGCACCACCGTGGTGAGCGTGGGGTCGAGGAGACCGGCCTCGATCAGCTTCTTCGTCACGCCGACGGTCACGCCGCCCGCGGTCTCGGCGAAGATGCCCTCGGTCTGCGCGAGGAGCTTGATCGCCTCGACGACCTGCTCGTCGTCGACGTCCTCCACCGCACCGCCGGTGCGGCGCGCGATGTCCAGGACGTACGGGCCGTCGGCCGGGTTGCCGATGGCGAGCGACTTGGCGATGGTGTTCGGCTTCTGGGGCCTCACGACGTCGTGGCCGGCCTTGAAGGCCGTCGACACCGGGGAGCAGCCCTCGGCCTGGGCGCCGAAGATCTTGTACGGCTTGTCCTCGACGAGGCCGAGCTTGATGAGCTCCTGCAGACCCTTGTCGATCTTGGTGAGCTGCGAGCCGGAGGCGATGGGGATGACGAGCTGGTCGGGCAGCTGCCAGCCGAGCTGCTCGCAGATCTCGTACGCGAGCGTCTTGGAGCCCTCGCCGTAGTACGGGCGCAGGTTGACGTTGACGAAGCCCCAGCCCTCGCCCAGCGGGTCGCCGATGAGCTCGGAGCAGAAGCGGTTGACGTCGTCGTAGTTGCCCTCGATGCCGACGAGTTCACCGCCGTAGACGGCGGCCATGACGACCTTGCCCTGCTCCAGGTCGTGCGGGATGAACACGCAGGAGCGGAAGCCGGCGCGGGCGGCGGCGGCGCCGACGGCGCCGGCCAGGTTGCCGGTGGAGGAGCAGGACAGGGTGGTGAAGCCGAAGGCGCGGGCGGCTTCGAGGGCCTGGGCGACGACGCGGTCCTTGAAGGAGTGCGTCGGGTTGCCGGAGTCGTCCTTGACGTAGAGCCTGCCCGGCTCGACGCCCAGCTCGCGGGCGAGGTTGTCGGCCTGGACGAGCTTGGTCCAGCCCGGGTTCAGGTTCGGCTTCTCGGCGACGTCGGCGGGGACGGGCAGCAACGGGGCGTAGCGCCAGATGTTGGCGGGGCCGGCCTCGATCTGCTTGCGCAGGGCCTCCGGGTCGCCGAGGGGCAGGTCGTAGGCGACTTCGAGCGGGCCGAAACAGAGCTCGCAGGCGAAGATGGGACCGAGGGGGAACTTCTCACCGCATTCACGACAGGAGAGTCCGGAAGCCGGACCGAGGTCAACCGTCGAAGTGGTGGTGGAAACAGTCTGTACAGCCATGGAGGCGAGGCCCTTTCTCCTCATCTTTCCCATGACGAACGTCGCCATGAGACGGATTTGGCACCTTCCCTAGCCGGGAGCCTCGCGGGCGCAGTGCTGACGACTGCGGACGAGACCGACTGGAGGGTTGCCGGGGCTTCAACGGGCCGTTTCCCTCTGCCCCTCTGGATGAGCGGTATTCGGTTGTAGAACGCAGGTGCACCCCGACATGCATCGGGCATCCGCGTTGTTCAAGACTGTAACCGAAGGCATGGACGCTTGAGATGGTCGTCCGAACCGCGAGATGGAGATCACGTTGCTGGATGAAGTGGAGCGCTGGCTGGCCCGGCGGTCCTGGTCCGTGGCAGACCGTCCGAGGGAACAGCTGCTGGCCGCCAAGCGGGGGACGACGGTCAGCGTGGTGCTGCCGGCGCTCGACGAGGAGGCGACGGTCGGCGACATCGTCTCCGTGATCCGCCGGGAGCTGATGTCCGAGGCGGTGCCGCTCGTCGACGAGCTCGTGGTGATCGACTCCGGCTCCACGGACCGTACTGCGGATGTCGCTGCGGCGGCCGGGGCGCGGGTGGTGGCGCGCGACGAGATCCTTCCGCGGATACCGGCCGTGCCGGGCAAGGGCGAGGTGCTGTGGAGGTCACTGATGGTGACCAGCGGTGACATCGTCTGCTTCGTCGACGCGGATCTGCGGGACTTCTCGGCGGACTTCGTCACCGGCATCATCGGCCCGCTCCTCACCGAGCCCGACGTCGACTTCGTGAAGGCGATGTACGACCGCCCGCTGGGCGACACGCCAGGTCAGGGCGGGCGGGTGACGGAGCTGGTGGCCCGGCCGCTGCTCAATCTGCACTGGCCGCAGCTGGCCGGTTTCGTCCAGCCGCTGGGCGGCGAGTACGCGGCGCGGCGCTCGCTGCTCGAGCGGCTGCCCTTCCCCGTCGGTTACGGAGTGGAGCTGGGCCTGCTCGTGGACGCGCTGCACACCGTCGGTCTCGACGCCCTCGCCCAGGTCGACGTC
Organism: Streptomyces sp. NPDC059567; assembly: GCF_042735655.1. Taxonomy (NCBI): domain Bacteria; kingdom Bacillati; phylum Actinomycetota; class Actinomycetes; order Kitasatosporales; family Streptomycetaceae; genus Streptomyces; species Streptomyces sp. NPDC059567. The sequence goes on from NZ_JBHWBS010000005.1 coordinate 29,537, forward strand.
GGGGTCCGCAAACACCGCCACCAGGACGGGCAGGCGCTCGGCCGGATGGCGGCGGCGATCTACCGGACCGCGCAGCTGCGGCTGTCCCGCGGGCATCTGGTGCGGCCGCTGCTGACGCAGTTCGAGCGGGACGAGACGGGTGAGGGGAAGGGCTTCACACCGCGGACGTACGCCGTGGACACGGAGGAGCGACCGCCGATGGTCGACATCACGGAGTACGCGCGCCGCCGCGTGGCGTAACACCGAATGATGATGCTTTTTAACTAAATTTCCGTTTCATGCGGTTCAAAGATCGGATGACCACACGGCCGGTGGCGCTCGTCCTCGCCGTCGGCGCGCTCGGCTCGCTGTCCCTCGCCGCGGCCGGACCGGCCGCGGCGGACGTGGTGGAGCCCTTCGGCAAGCGGTACGACGCCTCCCTGTACGGCGACTTCACGACCGTCGGCAACACGGTCATGGGCTGCCCCACCGCCCCCGCCGGCCTGGCCGCGCGGTGCGCCACCGCCACCACGGGCCGGGGCGGCGACAACAACGACACCTTCGCCATGCAGCGGATCGACACCGCCTCCATGACCGCCGGCTACGGCTCCAGCACCGGCCGGGTGGAGATCCCCGCGGGCGCCGAGGTCGCGTACGCCCGGCTCTTCTGGGGCGGCAACGACGGCACGTACAAGGCACCGAGCGGTGCGCAGCTCAAGCGCTGCGACGTCTCCGGCGCCGACGTGTCGCCCTCGCCCGGCGACCAGGCGACGACCGCGCCGCGCATCCGGGTCGGCTCGGGGGCCGAGACGGACGTGTACATCGACTCCATGGTCACGGACCCGGAGGAGACCGCCGGCCCGCACTACTACACGGGCGAGTCGGACGTCACCGCCGCTTTCGCGGGTGTCCGCGGCGGCGCCACGCAGGTCGCGGTCGGCAACGTCTGGGCCCCGAACGGCAAGGGCTGTGTGGCGGGCTGGTCCCTGACGGTCGTCTACTCGTACCCCGGCCCCGAGCCGACGCACGCGCCGGACCGCCGCCATGTGTCCGTCTACGGCGGCCACGTGCTCCAGCGCCCCACCTCCCCCGCGACGACCGTCACCGTCGACGGCTTCCACCGGACGGCGGGCCGGGCGCGGGCGAGCGTGACGGCGTACGAGGGCGACTGGAACATGCCGGGGGACATGTTCCTCGTGAACGGCAGGAACGTCGCCGAGGCCCACACCGGCAACATCAACAACTTCTTCATCGGCGGGGACGCCGGGGCCGTCTCCCCCGACTCGGCCAACAACCTGAGCATCGACGTGAAGGCCTTCGACATCCCGGACGGGGCGGTCCCGGAGGGCGCGAGGTCGGCCGACCTGACGTTCAGGACTGCGGGCGACACGTACGTGGCCTCCGCGCTGGCCTTCTCCGTACCGGTGCCGGACCCGGAGAACACGAAGCCAACCCCCACCCCCACCCCGACACCCACCCCCACGCAGACGCGGGCCGCGACGGTCGCGCCGGCTCCCTCGTGGTCACCGCCCCCCATCTCTCCGTCACCGTCCCCCTCACCGACGGAGCCCGCGACCTCACCCACGCCGATCCCCGACCCCAACCCCACCACCCACCAGGCGCGCCCGGCCGCGCACGGGCCCGGTGGCTCGATGGCCGAGACGGGCGGCAACGGTGAACGGCTGTGGCTGCTCGGCGGTCTCGCCCTCGCGCTGGCCGCGACGGGAGCGGTGGCGAAGGCGGCGATGCGCAGCCGACGCCAACCCTGACGGGGGCACCGCGCGAACCCTGACGCGCCCCGGCGGCGTGGATTCGCCACACTTGTATACGTACGTTTGAGCGTTTACACGACGGGCTAGGTTCGGCACATGGCTTCTGTGCTTGTGGCGTCCAATCGGGGTCCGGTCTCGTACGCCCTCGCCGCCGACGGCACGCTCAGTGCCCGGCGCGGCGGGGGCGGTCTCGTTTCCGGGCTGAGTGCCGTGTCCTCCGAGGACAGTGAGTGGGTGTGCGCGGCGCTGTCGGACGGGGACCGGGAGGCGGTCCGCAGGGGCGTCTCCGAGCCGGGCGTACGGATGCTGGCCGTCGAGCCGGCGGTCTACCACGACGCGTACAACGGCATCGCGAACTCGGTGCTGTGGTTCCTGCACCACCACCTGTGGGACATCCCCAGCGAGCCGGTCTTCGACGCGGAGTTCCGACGCAGCTGGGAGTCGTACCGGGCCTACAACCGGGCGTTCGCGGAGGAGCTGGCGGACCGGGCCGCCGAGGGCGCGGCGGTCCTGGTGCAGGACTACCACCTGGCGCTGGTGCCGGGGCAGCTGCGGGAGCTGCGGCCGGATCTGCGGATCGGTCACTTCACGCACACGCCGTGGGCGTCGCCGGAGTACGCGCGGATGCTTCCGGCGGACATCCGCGAAGAGCTGCTCTGGGGGATGCTCGGCGCGGACGAGCTGGGCTTCCACACCTGGGGATGGGCGTCGTCGTTCATCACCGGCGCACGCGTCGACGGCGCGGGCGGGGTGGCCGAGGGGGCCCTGCGCGCCGACGACCCCTGGCGCGGGGTACACCACCACAGAGCGGGCGGAACGGCGCGGCGCACCCGGGTCCACGTCTACCCCCTGGGTGTGGACGGTGACGAGCTGCGCGCCCTCGCCCACCGCCCGGAGGTCGACGATCGCCTCGCGGCGCTGCGGGCCGAGGTCGGTGACCGCAGGACGATCGTGCGGGTGGACCGCACGGAGCTGTCGAAGAACGTGGTCCGCGGCCTGCTGGCGTACCGGGAGCTGCTGCGCGAGCGGCCCGAGTGGCACGACCGGGTCGTCCACCTGGCCTCGGCGTACCCGTCCCGGCAGGACCTGGCGGTCTACCGCGCGTACACGGCGACGGTGGCGGAGCTGGCGGAGGAGATCAACGCGGAGTTCGGCACGGACGACTGGCAGCCGGTGCTGCTGTCGGTGAAGGACGACTTCCCGCGCTCCCTCGCGGCGTACCGGCTGGCGGACGTGGCGCTGATCAACCCCATCCGCGACGGGATGAATCTGGTGGCGAAGGAGATCCCCGTGGTGTCGGAGACCGGCTGCGCCCTGGTCCTCTCGACGGGCGCGGGGGCGTACGACGAACTGCGCGAGGACGCGCTGACGGTCAGCCCGTACGACGTCTCCGAGACGGCCCGTGCGCTGCACCGCGCCCTGACCATGCCCCCGAGCGAACGCGCCGACCGCACCAAGCGCCTGGCCGCGGCGGCAACGGCGCTGCCGCCGCAGCAGTGGTTCCTGAAGCAACTGGAGGCGCTGCGCCGGTCCTGAACGGTCAGGCCCGGCCGCCGGGACGATCGCCGGAATCCGGCCGGATGCTCTCCGCCAAGTCCGAGAGGAACGCCACCACCGCCCCCGGCCCCGGGACCGACAGGTCGGCTCGGTCGGTGAGTTCCGGGACCTCGGCGGAGCCGCTGCAGACCAGGAGGCCCGGGGTGCCGTTCGAGCGGAGTTTCTCCACCGCGGCGAAGGCCGGGAGGTCGCCCAGGTCGTCGCCCGCGTAGAGGACGGACCCGGCGCCCACCTCCCGTACGTACTCCGCCAGGGCCACGCCCTTGTCCATGCCCGGCGGGCGCAGTTCGAGGACCATGCGGCCGGGTTCCAGGACCAGGCCGTGGCGGGCGGCGAGGTCGGCGAGGGGGGCCTTGAGGGCTTCGAAGGCGGCCTGGGGGTCGGTGGAGCGGCGGGTGTGGACGGCGACCGCGCGGCCCTTCTCCTCGATCCAGGTGCCCGGCCAGGCGCCGACGCTGTCGAGGAAGCCGGGGAGTTCGGCGCGGACGGAGGCGACGCCGGGGTGGACGGCGGAGGCCTGGACGGTGCCGGTGATCGCGTCCCAGCGTTCGGCGCCGTAGTGGCCGAGGACGACGAGGTGTTCCAGGCCGGGGACGCCGGCGAAGCCGCCGTAGCGGACCGCGACCCCGGCGGGGCGGCCGGTCACCACCGCGACGGAGGCGACCTCGGGGGCGAGTGCGGCGAGTGCGGCGACGGCGCCGGGGTGGGCGCGGGCCTGTTCGGGGTCGGGGACGATCTCGGCGAGCGTCCCGTCGAAGTCGAGGGCGACGACGGCCTTGTCCGGCCGCGCGAGGAGCGCGGCCAGGCCGTCGCGGCCTGCGGGTGTGGTCGGGTGCGGAAGGCTGCTGACCATACGACGACCCTACCGACGCGGGCTCAGCGGCGCTGCTCCTTCTCCGCACGGACGCGACGCAGCCGGTTGACGGTCACCGGGTCGTGTTCCAGGGCGCGCGGGTCGTCCAGGAGCGCGTTGAGGAGCTGGTAGTAGCGGGTCGCGGAGAGGCCGAGCTGTTCGCGGACGGCTCGTTCCTTGGCGCCGGGGCCCGGCCAGGAGCGGCGCTCCAGGGCGAGAACGGCGCGTTCCCGATCCCCCAGGGCGCGACGCTCTCCCGGTTCCTCATCGTTGGTCATACGAGCCAACTTATTCCGCGTTCTCCGCCTCCGTCGCCTCGCGGGCGAGCTTCGACAGGACCTCGGCGGGCGACTGCCCGGGCGCGACGGCCTTGCCGATGTTCTGCTTGACGTTCTCGCTGACCTTGGCCCAGGACGTCTTGCCGACCGGCGGGAGCTGGGAGTTCGGCAGCTCCTTGAGGAACTCGCGGAGGTTCTTGTGCTCCTCCTCGCTCTGCATGCGGGAGTACGCGCTGACCGTCGGCGGCAGCAGGTCGTTGTCGCCGGCGAACTTCAGCACGTTCTGGTCGCTGAAGACGAAGTCGAGGAACGTGCCGATCTCCTTGCGGTGGCCGTTCTGCTTGAAGCCCATGATCCAGTCGGCGACGCCCATGGACGCCTTGGCCTTGCCGTTGACGCCCGGCAGCGCGACCTTGCCCACCTTGACGCCCTTCTTCTCGGCCTCCTGCATGAGCGAGGGGTGGCCGTTGAGCATCCCGACCTCGCCGCGCGAGAAGGCCGCGAAGGCGTCCTTCCGGTTGAGCTTGCCGGGGGCTGTCGGGCCGGTGAGCTCCTTCTCGACCAGGTTCTTCTTCAGCCAGTCGAAGGTCTGGACGTTCAGGTCGGAGTCGATGCGGTAGCGGTCGCTGCCGTCGGTGTAGCCGTCGCCGCCGCTGAGCAGCCACATCATCGTCTCGGCCTGCGCCTCCTCCGGGCCGAGCGGCAGCGCGAAGGGGTAGGGGACGTCCTCGTCCTTCAGCTTCTCGGCGGCGGCGGCCAGCTCGTCCCAGGTCGTCGGCGCCTTGGTGATGCCCGCCTTGTCGAAGAGCTCCTGGTTGAAGAAGAGGAGCCGGGTGGAGGCGGCGAAGGGCAGGCCGTACTGGGTGCGCTTCATCTCGCCGGCGGAGACGAGCGGGGCGAGGAAGTTGGCCTGGACGGGGATGGAGAGCAGCTCGTCGGCGGAGTAGAGCTCGTCGGCGGCGGCGTAGTCGGCGTAGGCGCCGATCTGTGCGATGTCGGGGGCCTGGTCGGCCTTGACCATCTCGGCGACCTTGCGGTCGACGTCGTTCCAGGATTCGACCTGGACGTCGATCTTCACGCCGGGGTGCTCGGCCTCGTAGGCGGCGGTGAGCTCGTCCCAGTACTTCTTGGTGGTGTCGCCGCCGGTGAGGTCGTAGTCGGCGGCGACCAGCTTGAGGGTCACGTCGCCCGAGTCGGCGCCGGTGAGGCCGCAGCCGGAGAGCGCGGCGGTCAGGCCCATCGCGGCGATGGTCGCGGTCAGTCCAAGGAATCGCCGCTGCACAGCGCTGCCCCACCCTCTTTGGCTCGTCGTCGAGCTGTGATTTTCACAGGAGGAAAAGCATAAGGTCTACACCACTTGGGTATCGCTTCGGCATCGCACCTCCGGGTGCGGCACACCCCCGCCGGTAATTTGTATGCCCGCGCAACAATATCGGCCAGTGGACTAGACCTTTCGGGCGTTCACGCGCGAGACTGTTCCCGTGAGACACGTCATCGCCCTCGATGTGGGCGGCACCGGCATGAAGGCCGCCCTCGTCGGCACGGACGGCACCCTCCTCCACGAGGCACGGCGCGCCACCGGACGCGAACGCGGCGCCGAGGCCGTCGTCGAGACGATCCTCGGCTTCGCCGCCGAGCTGCGCGCCTATGGCCTGGAGCGGTACGGCGAGCCCGCCGCGGCCGCCGGCGTCGCCGTGCCCGGCATCGTCGACGCAGAGAACGGCATCGCCGTCTACGCCGCCAACCTCGGCTGGCGAGACGTCCCGATGCGCGCCCTGCTCAGCGAGCGCCTCGACGGCATCCCCGTCGCCCTCGGCCACGACGTCCGCACCGGCGGCCTCGCCGAGGGCCGCATCGGCGCCGGGAACGGCGCCGACCGCTTCCTCTTCGTGCCCCTGGGCACCGGGATCGCCGGCGCCATCGGCATCGGCGGAGCCATCGAGGCGGGCGCCCACGGCTACGCCGGCGAGATCGGCCACATCGTCGTCCGCCCCGGCGGCGCCGAGTGCGGCTGCGGCCAGCGCGGCTGCCTGGAGCGGTACGCCTCCGCCTCCGCCGTCTCCCACGCCTGGGCCACCGCCTCCGGCGACCCGGACGCCGACGCGGCCGACTGCGCCAAGGCCGTCGAATCCGGGGACGCCCGGGCCGTCCGCGTCTGGCAGGACGCCGTCGACGCCCTCGCGGACGGCCTGGTCACCGCGCTCACCCTGCTGGACCCCCGCACGCTCATCATCGGTGGCGGTCTCGCCGAGGCCGGGGAAACCTTGTTCACACCGCTGAGGGCCGCGGTGGAGGAACGCGTGACGTTCCAGAAGCTGCCCGCCGTCGTCCCGGCGGCCCTCGGGGACACCGCCGGATGCCTGGGCGCGGGCCTCCTCGCCTGGGACCTGCTCTCCCTCGACTCGGAGGTATCCACCTGATGGCCGTTTCCACAGTTCTCGCCGGAGCCCGCGTGGTGCTGCCCACCGGCGTCGTCGAGAACGGACGGGTGATCGTCGACGGCGGTCGCATCGCGGGCGCCGCGCCCGCCGACGCGCCCACGCTCGACCTCACCGGCCACTGGGTCGTCCCCGGCTTCGTCGACATGCACAACCACGGCGGCGGCGGCGCCTCGTTCACTTCCGGCACGGTGGACGAGATCCTCACCGGCGTCCACACCCACCGACTGCACGGCACCACCACGGTCGTCGCCTCGTTCGTGACCGGCGAGATGGACTTCCTGAGCCGGCGCGCCGGACTGCTCTCCGAGCTGGCCGAGCAGGGCGAGATCGCCGGCATCCACTTCGAGGGGCCGTTCATCTCCCCCTGCCGCAAGGGCGCCCACGACGAGACGCTGCTGCGCGATCCCGACCCGGCCGACGTCCGCAAGCTCGTCGACGCCGCCCGCGGCCAGGCCCGGATGGTCACCCTCGCGACCGAACTGCCCGGCGGCATCGACTCCGTACGCCTGCTCGCCGAACACGGCGTGATCGCCGCGATCGGCCACACCGACGCGACGTACGAGCAGACCGTCGAGGCCATCGACGCGGGCGCCACCGTCGCCACCCACCTCTACAACGCGATGCCCGCCCTCGGCCACCGCACCCCCGGCCCGATCGCCGCGCTCCTGGAGGACGAGCGCATCACGGTCGAGCTGATCAACGACGGCACGCATCTGCACCCGGCCTCGCTGGAGCTGGCGTTCCATCACGCGGGGCCGCGGCGGGTCGCGTTCATCACCGACGCGATGGACGCGGCGGGCTTCGGCGACGGGCAGTACTCGCTCGGCCCGCTGGCCGTCGAGGTGAAGGACGGCGTCGCACGCCTCGTCGAGGGCGGCTCCATCGCCGGCTCGACCCTGACCCTGGACCGCGCGTTCAAGCGCGCGGCGACCATCGACGGCCTGCCCGTCGAGTCGATCGTGCAGGCCATCTCCGCCAACCCGGCCCGCCTGCTCGGCATCGACGACAAGGTCGGCTCCCTGGAGCCCGGCAAGGACGCCGACCTCGTCGTCCTCGACGAGAACTTCGACGTCACGGGCGTGATGCGCAAGGGCGCCTGGGTGGTTGACCCTCAAGTGACCTGAGGGGGTCCGGGGGCATCCCCCGGAAGACACAGCGCCGACCGTGGCGCACGGCGGTTGGTCCGGGGACTGGGCCAACCGCCTTCTGTTTGGCATGATCGGGACGCGTTCCACGGCCGTTCCGACAGGTCCGGCCGGTCCACGACCAATCGACGGCGTACGGGGGTTACGGCAGGTGATTCTCACGGTCACCCTCAACACGGCACTGGACCTCACCTACCGGGTGCCCGCCCTCACCCCGCACGCCTCGCACCGCGTCACCCAGGTGATCGAGCGTCCCGGCGGCAAGGGCCTCAACGTCGCCCGCGTGCTCGCCGCCCTCGGCTACGACACCGTCGTCACCGGCTTCGCGGGCGGCGCGACCGGCGAGGTCCTGCACACCCACCTCGCCGAACTGCCGCTGACCGACGCGCTCGTCCCGACCGACGGGCCCACCCGCCGTACCGTCGCCGTCGTCGACACCGCGACCGGCGACACCACCCAGCTCAACGAGCCCGGCCCCACCGTCACCCCCGCCGAGTGGTCCGCGTTCACCGGCCGCTACACCGAACTGCTCACCGGCGCCGAGGCCGTGGCCCTGTGCGGCAGCCTGCCGCCCGGCATCCACGTCGGCGCGTACGCGGAGCTGATCCGGATCGCCCGCGGCGCCGACGTCCCCGTCCTGCTCGACACCAGCGGCGAACCCCTGCGGCGCGGCATCGCGGCCCGCCCCGACCTCGTCAAGCCCAACGCGGACGAGCTCGCCCAGCTCACCGGCTCACGCGAACCCCATCGCGCCACGCGTGACGCCCGCCGCCGCGGCGCGCACACGGTCGTCTCCTCGCTCGGCCCGGAGGGGATGCTCGCCGCCACGCCGGACGGCCTGTGGCTCGCCGCCCCGCCGGCCGCGGTGCGCGGCAACCCGACCGGCGCGGGCGACTCGGCCGTCGCGGGTCTGCTGTCCGGTCTCGTCGACGGGCTCCCGTGGCCGGACCGGCTGACCCGCGCGGTGGCGCTCTCGGCGGCGACGGTGCTCTCCCCGGTCGCGGGCGAGTTCGACCGGACGGCGTACGAGGAGCTGCTCACCCGGGTGAAGGTGACGGAGCCGGCCGAGGCGGCGTGACGCCCACCGCATGACGAAGGCCCCGCGGAACCAGGTTCCACGGGGCCTTTCGCGTGTCGCCGCACTCAGAGGTTGCTGATCTTCACCCAGTCGAAGATCACGTCGCACTGGTTGCCCACCTCGCACGACAGCATGATCGTGTTCTGACCCTTCTCGAGCGAGACCTGGGACCAGGTGGTCTGCCAGTTCTTCTCCAGGTTCGGGTCCGAGGACTTGATGAAGTTCTTCAGGTTCATCGGGTTCGTGTTGGCCTTGCCGTTGACGGTCACGGTGGCGTTGGCGTCCTTGGCCGGTACGGCGTAACGCACTTCCATCTTGTACGTGCCGGCCTCGGGCACCTCGGTCTGCCAGGTCGCGGAGGACCCGACCGTGTTGAACCCGGTCACGTACAGCCCGTCCGTGCCCTCGGCGCCCTTGATGTCCTTGGCGAGGCTCGCGGTGCCGCCGAGCTTCAGGGTGGCCGCGTCCTGCTGCGGCAGTGCGGCCGGGGTGTCGTCGGCGCTGGGCTGGGTGGAGGGTTCCTCCTGGACCTGCGTGGAGCCGCCGGTCGGCTTGCCGCCCGCGGTGCCGCCGTCGGTGTTCTCGTCACCGGTGTTGCTGATGACGGCGGCGGTGATTCCGATCACCACGACCGCGACGACCGCGATCGCGCCGATCAGCAGCCCCTTGGTGTTGGGTCCGCGGCCGCCGCCGCGCTGGGGCGGGAGCGGCGCCTGCCGGGTCCGCTCGCCACCGGGGTAGGTCTCGGGCGCGGCGTACTGAGGGTGCGGCTGGCCGTACTGCTGCTGGCCGCCGTAGTTCTGCTGCTGCGGCACGTGCGGCTGGCCACCGCCGTACTGGCGCTCGCCGACCGTTCTGACCTGGTTGTACGAGGTTCTGGGGACACCCGGCTGCGCGGCCGGACCGGGGTAGCCGTAGCCACCGGCCTGCCCGGGCGGCTGGGCGCCTGCCGCCTGGCCGTCCGCGTACAGGTAGCCGAACGGATCGTCGTCCTCGGGCGTGTTCGCGCCGTCGTTACCGGCAGCCATCCCTGGTCACTCCTATCCATGCTCGCCAGCCGTCGCCGACCGGCCGAGCCTACCCCGAATGGACCACCCGCCGATCCGTCCCTTGACCGAGCGGCAGGTGACCCGTGGGTAACGGAGCCGGCGCGGCAGGGGTGGGCCACGAGGGCGAAACGGGCTATCCGGCGCGGCGGTGGATCTTCGCCCGGGAGCGCTTCTCTATGTACATCCGCTGGTCGGCGGAGTTCAGGACCTCTTCGACGGTCATACCGCACTCGGCCCAGCCGATGCCGAAACTCGCCCCGACCCTGACCGCCCGTCCGTCGACCCGGATCGGCGGAATGATGGCGTTGCGCAGCCGTACGGCGAGGTCGGCGGCGTCGGCCGCGCCGAGGCCGTCGGCGAGGACGACGAATTCGTCACCGCCGAGCCGGGCGACGGTGTCCCCGTCCCGTACGCCGGTGGTGAGGCGCCGGGCGACCTCGATGAGGACGGCGTCGCCGGTGTGGTGCCCGAAGCGGTCGTTGATCGACTTGAAGCCGTCGAGGTCGCAGAAGAGGACGGCGAGCCCCTTCGTCCCGTCGTCGACCTCGCCGGCGGCGGGCGCGACGCTGTGGACGTGGTGGTCGTACGGTCCGCCGGCGCCGGGCCCGGCGCCGAAGCCGAAGTTGTGGTCGTGCCCGTAGGGGGCGTCGTAGTCGGTCTCCGGGATGGCATGCGGGCGCTCGCAGATCCGGGCGCTGAGCCGGGAGCGCAGTTCGGCGCTGTTGGGCAGGCCGGTGAGCGCGTCGTGCGAGGCGCGGTGGGCGAGCTGGAGCTCGTGGCGCTTGCGCTCCTCGATGTCCTCGACGTGGGTGAGGAGGAAGCGGGGGCCGTCGGCGGTGTCCGCGACGACGGAGTTGCGCAGGGAGACCCAGACGTAGGTGCCGTCGCGCCGGCCGAGGCGGAGCTCGGCGCGGCCGCCCTCGGCGGAGGTGCGGAGCAGCGTCCCTATGTCCTCGGGGTGGACGAGGTCGGCGAAGGAGTAGCGGCGCATCACGGACGCGGGGCGGCTGAGCAGGCGGCAGAGGGCGTCGTTGGTGCGCAGGAGGCGGCCGTGCTGGTCGCCGCCCATCTCGGCGATGGCCATGCCGGAGGGGGCGTACTCGAAGGCCTGCCGGAACGACTCTTCACTGGCGCGCAGGGCCTGCTGCTCGCGTTCGAGGCGGACGAGGGCGCGCTGCATGTTCGCTCGCAGCCGGGCGTTGCTGATCGCGATCGCCGACTGGGAGGCGTACATCTGGAGGGCTTCCTGGCCCCAGGGTCCGGGGTGGCGGCCGTTGCGGGGCCGGTCGACGGAGATCACGCCGAGCAGTTCGCGTTTGGAACCGGAGGCGTACATGGGGGCGTAGAGGCGGTCGTGCGGGTGCCACTCGTCCTCGAAGCGGGGGGCGGGGCCCTCGGTGTGCCACTGCGGGACGTCGTCCTCGATGAGGACCCAGCCCTCGGTGTGCGGGATGAACCTCAGGTCGCCCCAGGCGACGCCCATGGAGAGGCGGCGTTCCCAGGACTCGCGGGAGCCGACGCGGCCGGTGATGAGCGCCTCGGCGGCGGGGCTGCCGGCGAAGGCGGCGACGACGAGGTCACCGTCGGGGCGTACGAGGTTGACGCAGGCCAGTTCGTAGTTGAGGCCGGCGACGATCCCGTCGGCGACGGTCTGCAGGGTGTCCGCCAGACTGCGCGCTGTATTGAGGTCGGCCACGACCTGATGCAGTTGCCGCAGGGTCGCAAGACGGACGTACGGCTCCGACTCGGTCTCCATCGCTCGCTCTCCCCGAGACCTCGACAGCAACTCCAGGGTTCTCATCGGCACTCGTGCTGCATTGTCCTTGCCACTGAATCACAGCGAGCGTTGCACCCGGTACACAGGGTCAACAAATACTGAGCTCTGTGACTCAAGTCACACCAGGTCATGAAGCGTTGCAGGGGGTGCCGGAAAGCGCTCCCGTTCTTTCTTGAACGCAAAGAGAACGGTGCGGTACGGCTCTGGGGTACGGCTCCGGACGGTGCGGGCGCGGGCCCGGGGCCGGAGGTCCTAGGACCGGCGAGGGGGCGCGGACTGGTCCCCGGGCCCGATGCCGGGGCGCGGGGGCGGGGCTAGCGTGCGGGGTGTGCTGACGACGACCCCCGCCCCGCCCCCCGCCTCGGATCTGGCGATCCCTCATGCTGAGGGGGTGAGCAACGACGAGTTCCGTGCGGCCATGTCCCGCCTCGCGGCGGGCGTGGTGCTGGTGACGGCCCATGACCCGGACGACGGTCCGCGCGGTGAGGACGTCGGCATGACGGCGACGGCGTTCATGTCCGTCTCCCTCGACCCGCCGCTGGTGCTCGTCAGTCTCCGCAACGGCTCCCGCATGGACGACCTGCTGGACGAGGTCCCGGTATGGGCGGTCTCGGTCCTCTCCGAGAGCCAACGCCACATCGCGGGACGCTTCGCGATGAAGGGCCGGGTGAGCGACCGGCTCCTCTTCGAGGACGTTCCGTACACCCGCGGCGAGGAGAGCGGTGCCCCGCTGGTGGGCGGTGCCCTGGCGACCCTGGAGTGCCGCACGGAGAACCGCATGGTGGCCGGCGACCACACCCTGGTCGTGGCCCGCGTCCTGACGGCCGCCTTCCCGTCCTCGGACGGCTCCCCGCTGACCTACTTCCGCGGCAAGTACCGCCGGCTGGCCTGACGACGGCTCACGCCCCCCGAGGTCCCGTCAGCCCCAGCCGCGCCCCTGGCGGCCCCGCTTCGTCTCGGAGCGCTGCTTCTTCACCCGCAGCCGGCGTTCGTTGATGCCCCGTGGGATCTTCGTCGCCCGGCGCGGCTTCGGCGGTGGCGCCGTCGCCTCCGCGAGGAGCGCGGCGAGGCGGACCGCCGCCGTCTCCCGGTTGCGCCACTGCGAGCGGTGCTCCGACGCGCGGACCGTCACCACCCCGCCGACCATGCGCGAGGCGAGCCGTTCGAGCGCGCGCGCCTTCCAGACCTCCGGCAGCGCCTCCGTCGACGCCAGGTCGAAGCGGAGCTCCACCTGCGAGTCGCTGGTGTTGACGTGCTGCCCGCCCGGCCCCGACGACCGCGAGAAACGCCACATGAGCTCGGCCTCGGGAAGCGAGACGGAGCCGCGGATGAAATACGGACCGGACATGTCATCCATGTTCCCCGGAGCGGCTCCCGCACGTCATCCTGTTTTCGCACCTGTCCCGCACCGTGGAACCGGCAGGGCGTCGTCCGCGTTATCCCGTGTGACGACATCACGAAGGTCACGAAGAAAGGCACTTCCCATGGCTGTAAGCCTCTCCAAGGGCGGCAACGTCTCCCTGACCAAGGAGGCCCCGGGCCTCACCGCCGTCACCGTGGGCCTCGGCTGGGACGTCCGTACGACCACCGGCACCGACTTCGACCTCGACGCCTCCGCCATCGGCGTCGACGGCGTCGGCAAGGTCGCGTCCGACGCGCACTTCGTCTTCTTCAACAACAAGGCCACGCCGGACCAGACCATCGTCCACACCGGTGACAACCGCACCGGCGAGGGCGGCGGCGACGACGAGCAGATCAACGTCAACCTCGCCGCGCTGCCCCCGAACGTCGACAAGATCGTCTTCCCGGTCTCCATCTACGACGCGGTGAACCGCTCGCAGAACTTCGGCCAGGTCCGCAACGCGTACATCCGCATCATCAACCAGGCCGGCGGCGCCGAGATCGCCCGCTACGACCTCTCCGAGGACGCCGCCGTCGAGACCGCGATGGTCTTCGGTGAGCTGTACCGCAACGGAGCGGAGTGGAAGTTCCGCGCGGTCGGCCAGGGTTACGCCTCCGGTCTGGAGGGCATCGCCCGCGACTTCGGCGTCGCTCTCTGACGTACGCCGGAACGGTGGAGCCCCGGCGCGGGACCCGCGCCGGGGCTCCGTCGCGTTCGGGGCCACCAGCCGGGCGCCTCCGACCCGGGCGCCTCCGACCCGGCCGCGTCGAACCCGACCCCTGATCCAGGGCCCTGATCCGGGCCTCTGACCCGGCCGCGTCCGACCCGGTCCCTAGTTCGGGCTCTTCGGCTTCCCGTCCCCGTTCAGCCACACGTCCCACACCTGACCGAGGTCCTCCCCCGTCACCTCCTCCGCGTACGCGGTGAAGTCGTCGGTGGAGGCGTTCCCGTGACGGTGCTCCGCCGCCCAGCCGGACAGGAGCTCGAAGAAGGCGTCGTCGCCGACCTGCTGCCGGATCTTGTGCAGCACCATCGCGCCCCGCTGGTACACCGGCGGGTCGAAGAGGTTCTCCGCCGACGGCGGATCGGACGGCGGGAAGGCCCAGTTGGCGTCGGCGGCGAAGGCCGCCTCGAAGTTCACCTGCGCAGGGGTGGCCTCGAAGTCCTCCGCGTACAGCCACTCCGCGTATACCGCGAAGCCCTCGTTCAGCCACATGTCCTTCCAGGTGGCGGGCGTGACCGAGTTGCCGAACCACTGGTGCGCCAGCTCGTGCACCAGGATCTCGACGGTGAGGGAGTCCTGCGGGAAGACGGGCCGGGTCTGGGTCTCGAGCGCATAGCCCGCGTCGCCGTTCCGCTCGACGATCGCGCCGGTGGAGGAGAAGGGGTACGGCCCGAAGTTCTCCACCTGCCAGGCGAGGAGCTCGGGGATACGGGCGAGCAGCGGGGCGCTCTTCGCGGCGACCGACGGGTCGGCGGCGGTGAGCACGGGCAGCCCGGAGGGGGTGGCCGACACCTGCGTACGGAACTTCCCGACGGCCACCGTCGCGAGGTAGCTCGCCATCGGCTCCGCGGAGTGCCAGACGGAGGTGGTGCGGCCGTTCGCGGTCCGCTCGGAGGTCCGCAGGCCGTTGGAGATCGCCTGCGTGCCCTGCGGCACGGTCAGCGTGATGTCGTACGTCGCCTTGTCGGACGGGTGGTGGTTGCCGGGGAACCAGGCCATGGAGCCGACCGGTTCGCCGAGGGCGAGCGCCCCGTCCGCGGTGGGCAGCCAGCCCTCCTGCGAGCCGTCCGCGTCGGTGATCGTCTCGGGCCGGCCGGAGTACGCGACCGTCGTACGGAAGACCTTGCCCTTGTCGATGTCCGCGCGCGGGCGCAGCGTCAGCTCGTTCCCGGCCCGGTTGACGGCGGCCGGGTCGCCGTCGACCGTGGCGGAGTCGACGGTGAGCCCGGCGAGGTCGAGGTTGAAGGAGCTGAGGTCCTGGGTGGCGCGGGCCGTGATCATGGCGGTGCCGTCGAGACGGCCGCTCTTCGGGTCGTAGGCGAGGTCGAGGGCGTAGTGCGTGACGTCGTAGCCGCCGTTGCCGAGCTTGGGGAAGTACGGATCGCGCAGCCCCGCCGCGCCGGGCGTGCCGCGCACCCCGCCGACGTCCACACCACTGCCGCCGTCCCCACCACCGGTGCAGCCGGCGAGGACGAGCAGCGCGGCCACGGCTGTGCCCAGGGCGGCCCGGCTCCGTACATCCACCATTCGATCTTAGGCAAGGGTGCGCGGGGGCGAACGGCGGGCGTACGGCATCGGTGGCGCCCGACGGGGTCTCCGGGCGCCACCGACGGGCGTGACTCGCGAGGGTGACCGCCGGACGGGTCCCGTGCTGGGGCCCGTCCGCCGGTCCTGCCCGTCGTGCCTACTTGTTCAGCGCCTCGGCGCCCGCCTTGGCGAACTTCTCGTCCAGGTCGCCGCTCGGCGCGCCGGCGACACCGATGCCGGCGATCGGCGCGCCCTTGGCGGTGACCGGGACGCCGCCGCCGAGGAACAAGGTGCCGGGGATGTCCTTCAGGTTCGGGGCCTGGGCGAGGCGGCCCGCGAGGACGGAGGTGGGGGCGTTCCAGGAGACCGCGGTGAACGCCTTGCGCTCGGCCGACTCGTAGGACTGCGGGCCGGCGCCGTCGCCGCGCAGGGTGACGATGGTGTTGCCGTTGCGGTCGACGACCGCGACGGTGACGCGCTGGTTCTCGTCCTCGGCGGCGTCCAGGGTGGCCTGCGCGGCCTTGGTGGCGGCCTCGATCGTCAGGTGCGTGGTCTGCTGCAGGTTCGTGTTCGACGCGTCGGCCTTGGCGGCGACGGCCGGCGCGGCGGCCGGGGCCGAGGCGTTCGCGGAGACGGCGCCGAAGGTGCCGGCGGCGACGACGGCGGCGGTGGCGGCACCGAAGAGGATCTTCTTCTTCATGGAGGGCTCCTTGAGGCAGTGACGGTCTGAGGCCGTTGCGGTGATCGAGGCGTGTCGTTCGTTCGCTCTGCCATCGATCCTCCGGCCGTTTCCGGGCCCGTACGGTCCACGAACCGGCTGCCCCCGTCGCGCATGATGGACGACGGGGGTGTCAGCCGATCGGTTGATGCCCCCGTGGTCCTCCCGGGCCAGGATGGAAACGTAGACCCAGGTCAGAGCCGTGACCGGGCGCCTGATGGAGAGGTACGCGATGGAGCAGGACCCGGACGCCCGCTGGCTGGCGCGGGTCATGCACATCGCCTTCTTCCTCCTCCTCGGCGCCTCGCTGGTCCGCTTCCTGCTGCGGCACCCGTGGGAGGACCGCAGCCCCTGGATCGTCGCCCTCTCCGGCGCCCTCGCCGCCCTCTACCTCCTCGGCCCCGTCCTCGGCACCCGCGCCACCCCCCGCCGGATCGCCTGGCTCTTCACGGTCGTCGCGGTCTGGATGGTCCTGGTGGTCCTCGCGCCGAGCTTCGCCTGGTGCGCGGTGCCGCTCTTCTACACCGGCCTTCGCACGCTCCCGCCGCGCGCCGCCCTCGTCCTGGTCACCCTCCTCACCGTCTTCGTGGTCACGGCGCAGGTCCAGCTCTCGAACGGCGGCTTCGACCCGAACCTGATCGTCGCCCCGCCGGCCGTCGCCGCGATCGCGACGGCCGTCTTCGTCCACGCTCAGCGGCAGGCGGAGAGGCAGCGGGCGCTGATCGACGACCTGATCCGCACCCGCCGCGAACTGGCCGCGATCGAGCGCCGCGAGGGCACCCTCGCCGAGCGCCAGCGGCTCTCCATGGAGATCCACGACACCCTGGCCCAGGGCCTGTCCAGCCAGCAGATGCTGCTCCAGGCGGCCGAGCGCACCTGGGACACCGACCCGTCGACCGCCCGCCGCCATGTCCGTACCGCCGAGTCGATCGCCGAGCGCAATCTCGCCGAGGCCCGACGCTTCGTCCACGACCTCGCCCCGGCCGACCTGGCCGAGGGCGGCGGCCTGGAGGAGGCGCTGCGCATGCTCGCCGGGCGCGAGTCCGCCGTGTTCCGCGTCGACGGTGTCCCGGTCACGCTGCCCGAACGGGTGCAGTCGGCGCTGGTGCGCATCGCGCAGGGCGCCCTCGCCAACGTCCGCGAGCACGCCGCCGCCACCTCCGCCGCCCTGACCCTGACCTACCTCGACGACCAGGTCGTCCTCGACATCGCAGACGACGGCCGCGGCTTCGACGCCGGCGCGGGGTCCCGGGCCGGCCGGGCGGGCGGCGAACGCGGCGTGCGGGGCCACGGCCTGCCCGCGATGCGGGTGCGGGCCCAGCAGCTCGGCGGCACACTCACCGTGGAGTCCACCCCCGGCGAGGGCACGGTGCTCTCGGCCGCGATCCCCCTGTCCACGCCCTTGGAGGCCGGCGCATGACCGTACGGATCCTGCTCTGCGACGACCACGCCGTCGTACGCGCCGGGCTGCTCGCCCTGCTCGGCAGCGCCCCCGACATAGAGGTCGTCGGCGAGGCCGGGAGCGGCGAGGAGGCGGTGGCGATGGCCGCCAAGCTACGACCCGACGTCGTCCTGATGGACCTTCAGCTCGGCGCCGGCATCGACGGCGTGGAGGCGACCCGCCGGATCGCGGGGTCCACGTCCGGCGTCCACGTCCTGGTCCTCACCACGTACGACACCGACGCGGACATCACCCGCGCCATCGAGGCCGGCGCCACCGGCTACCTCCTGAAGGCGGAGCGCCCCGAGGAGCTGTTCGCCGCGATCCACTCCGCCGCCCAGGGCCGTACGACGCTCTCCCCGCCGGTCGCCAGCCGCGTCATGGACCGGATGCGGGGAGCGGCCGGGCCCACCCTCACCGACCGCGAACGGGACATCCTCGGCCAGCTCGCGCACGGCCTCGGCAATCGCGAGATCGCCCGCGCGCTCTTCATCAGCGAGGCGACCGTGAAGACGCACCTCGGCCGAATCTACGCCAAGCTCGGCGTGGACACACGTGCGGGCGCGGTCGCCGTGGCGAAGGAACAGCGTCTGCTCCCCTGACACTGCTACTCTGCGTTGCCGTTCTATCGCAGAGTGTCAGTTCGTCTCGTCTCGTTGTGGGAGCGCATGTGAAGATCGCCTGCGTCGGCGGTGGGCCCGCCGGCCTGTACTTCTCGATCCTGATGAAGCGGCAGGACCCGTCTCACGAGATCACCGTCTACGAACGGAACGCGGCCGGCTCCACCTACGGCTGGGGCGTGACCTACTGGGCCGGGCTGCTCGACAAGCTGCGGGCCGGCGACCCGGAGTCGGCGCGCGCCATCGACGAGGCCTCCGTCCGCTGGACCGACGGCGTCGCCATCGTCCGCGACGAGCGGACCGTCCACCGCGGCGACAAGGGCTTCGGCATCGGCCGGCGCCGGATGCTCGCGCTCCTCGCCGAGCGGGCGGAATCGCTCGGCGTCCGCGTCGAGTTCGAGCACGCCATCACCGGGCCCGACGCGCCCGAGCTCGCGGACGCCGATCTGGTCGTCGCGGCCGACGGAGTCAACAGCGTGCTGCGCGAGGCCCACGCCGCCGACTTCGGCGCCGAGGTCGCCTCCGGCCGCAACCACTACATCTGGCTCGGCACCACCAAGGTCTTCGACTCCTTCAGCTTCGCCTTCAAGGAGACCGAGCACGGCTGGATCTGGTGCTACGCGTACGGCTTCAGCGGCGAGCAGTCCACGTGCGTCGTCGAGTGCTCCCCGGAGACCTGGACGGGGCTGGGGCTCGGCACGATGAGCGAGGCGGACAGCCTGAACGTGCTGGAGAAGCTCTTCCACGACCTCCTGGACGGCCATCCGCTGATCGGCCGCGCGCAGGACGACGGCGCCGCGCAGTGGCTGAACTTCCGCACGCTGACCACCCGCGCCTGGCACCGCGGCAACCTCGTCCTGCTCGGCGACGCCGCCCACACCACGCACTACTCGATCGGCGCGGGCACGACGCTGGCCCTGGAGGACGCCCTCGCCCTCGCGGACGCCCTGCGCGGGGGCACCGGGGACCTCGACTCCGCCCTGACCCGCTACGGCCGGCGGCGGCGCGCGGAGCTCCTCTCGGCGCAGAGCGCGGCCCGCTACAGCGCCCAGTGGTACGAGAACCTCCCGCGCTACATGCGCCTGGAGCCGCGCCAGATGTTCGCGCTCCTGGGCCAGCGCCACTCGCCCCTGCTCCCGCACGTCCCTCCGCAGCTCTACTACCGGATCGACCGGATGGCCGACGGCCTGGAACCCCTGCGCCGCCTGAAGCGCTGGCTGGGCCCCCGCCTGGCCCGCACCCTGCACGCCCGCTCACGGGGCTGAGAGCGGGGGCTTCGGGGGTGCGGGAGGCTCCGGCGTCCGGGCGCGGGCGCTCCGGGGGTGCGGGGGGCTGCCCGCGGGCGCGTTGGCACCAGGGACGCGCAAGGCTCCGGCGTCCGGGCGCGCGCTCCGGGCAGCCGAGGCTCCTGGTGCCCGGGCGCGGGGGCTTCGACGGATAAGGCCCCCTCGCGCAGGCACGGGGCGCGCTCGCGGCAGGGCGCTTCCGCGCATGCGGGAGACCCGGGCGCGGCCGCGCGTGCGTCCCGGGGGCAGGCGCGTGGGAGCATCGTCTCCGTGCTCGACATCGGCTACTCCCTCTCCCGTCGCTTCCCCGACCCCCCGCAGACCGACTACCGGCGCGCTGACGTCCACGCCCTGCGCCACGACCTGTTCTGCGGGGACGTGTACCTCGCCGACCCCAAGGCCGACCGCGAGGTGTCCACAGCCTGGGGATGGGTGCCGGTACTCGACTTCGCCTGGGCGCTGTGCGACATCGTCGAGCAGCTCGACCGCGACCCCCGCGGCAGCCGGTCCTCGCAGCGCCAGTACGCGGAGCTCGACTTCACCGAGTCCTCGGACCGGATGCTCTTCGAGCGCCGCTTCGGCTGGGTGGACGTGGAGGCCGACTGGATGCCGGGCGACGAGCCCCCGCTCACCTTCAACCACCGCGAACTGCGCCGCGAGGCCCGCGACTTCCTGCACGACCTGATCGCCGACCTCACCGACATGCACGAGGGTCTCGGCGACAACCCGGTGATCTGGGACCTCCAGGCCCGCTTCCCCCGCGTCCCGTAACCCCCCTCAGTCCTCCACCCTCACCCCCAGCTGCGCGGCGAACACCGGCGCCAGATCCAGCAGCTGCCCCGTACTGATCACCGCGCCCGCCAGGGCGTCCACCCCACGCGCGATCTCCAGACGCTCCACCGTCCGCAGATCGACGTCCTTCATCCGCGCCCCGCTGAAGTCCGCCCCCTTCAGCACGCAGTCCCGGAACTCGACCCGTTCGAGCACCGCGCCCCCGAAGTCGGGCTCGCTCAGCACACACCCCTCGAAGACGACGTCCTTCAGCTTCGCCGTCCGCAGATTCAGATAGTCGATCTTCCCTCCCCTCACCAGGACCCGCTCGAACACCGCCCCGTGCAGCTGCGTCCCGCCGAGCCGCGCGTCCACGATCTCCACGTCCCGCAGCGACGCCCCCGCCAGATCCGTGCCCACACCCCGGATCCCGCTCAGCACGGAGTCCAGGACCCGCGCCGAGGTCAGCCGTGTCTCGTCCACCGCGCAGTCCCGCAGCGCACAGTCCAGGAACCGCGCCCCTCCCCCGTCCTGCCCCGCCAGATCGAGCCCCACGAACTCCAGGCCGTCGTAGTCCCCGTCCGGGTCGAGCCCCCCTTCGTACGCCTCCAGCGGAGGCAGCCGCACCTCCGGCCGACGCACGCCCGCCACCTTCTTCTTCCCTGTCGCCATGCACTCATAGTGACCTGCGCCACTGACAACG
This sequence comes from Streptomyces sp. NPDC059567, assembly GCF_042735655.1. Lineage (NCBI taxonomy): Bacteria > Bacillati > Actinomycetota > Actinomycetes > Kitasatosporales > Streptomycetaceae > Streptomyces > Streptomyces sp. NPDC059567. Next base: position 50,658 of record NZ_JBHWBS010000005.1, read on the forward strand.
CCCCCGGTGTCACAAACCGAGCGGCCCCCGCCGTCCCCTGTGCAAGACCGAGACGAGGGAGCACGAGATGCAGCGCAGCAGGAAGCACATCACCGTCATCGGCGGCGGATTCGCCGGACTCACCGCGGCGATCACCGCCGCCGAGTCCGGGGCCAAGGTCACCCTCCACGAGGCCCACCACACCCTCGGCGGCCGCGCCCGCACCGCCGAAGGCCGCTACCGCACCAACGAGGGCCCCCACGCCGTCTACAACGGCGGCCCCCACTGGACCTGGCTCACCCAGCGCGACCTCCTCGGCCCGCTCGCGCCCCTGCCGCTGCGCGAAGCCGCCCGCTTCCGCTTCCACCGCGCCGGGACCCTGCGCCGCATCCCGCCGCTCGGCTTCCTCCGGCACACCCTCCGTACCTCCGAAGAGGCCCCCGTCGACACCGACTTCCTGACCTGGGCCACCCGCGTCGCCGGCCCCGAGGCCGCCCGCCAGGCCGCCGCGTACAGCGCGGTCGCCCTCTTCCACCACGACCCCGGCACCCTCTCCGCCCGCTTCGTCCAGGAACGGCTGCACCGGGCCGCCGCCCTGCCGCCCGAGGCGCGCTACATCCGCGGCGGCTGGGGGCAGCTGATCGACCGCATGGCGGCCCGCGCCTGGAACCTGGGCGTACGGATCGAGACCTCCTCCCGGCTCGACGAACTGCCGCTCGCCGACGGCCCGGTCGTCGTCGCCACCTCCCTCGCCGCGGCCTCCCGGCTCCTCGGCGACCCCGGCCTGACCTGGGAGAGCGGCCGCACCGTCCTGTTCGACCTGGCGCTGCGCACCCGGACGGGTGATCCGTTCGTCGTCTCCGACCTCGACGCCCCCGGCTGGATCGAGCGCTTCACCGCACAGGACCCCTCCCTCGCCCCCGCCGGCGAGCAGCTGGTCCAGGCGCAGCTCCCCATCGGCCCCGGCCACTCCAAGGCCGACGGCATCGCCCACGCCGAGCGCCTGCTCGACCTCGGCTTCCCCGGCTGGCGCGACCGTACGGTCTGGCGCCGCGAGGCCGTCTGCGCAGGCCGTACGGGAGCCCTCGACCGCCCCGGCACCACCTGGCGCGACCGCCCCGCGATCGACCGCGGCGACGGCGTCTACCTGGCGGGAGACCAGGTCGCGGCGCCCGGAGTGCTGGCCGAAGTGTCGTTCACGAGCGCCGTCGAGGCGGTGTCCCTGGCGCTGCGCACGAAGAGGCTTGACCTCAAGCACGCTTGAGGTCGGAGGCTGTCGTACGTCAACGGGAGAACATCACCAGGGGAGCCCACCATGCACGCCATCCGCCTCCACGCCTTCGGCCCGGCAGAGAACCTCACCTACGAGGAGACCCCGGACCCCGTCCCCGGACCCGGCCAGGTGCGGATCGCGGTCACCGCGGCGGGCGTCCACCTCCTCGACACCGCCCTGCGCCTCGGGCAGACCGGCCCCTTCCCCGCCCCCGCCGAGCTCCCCACCATCCCCGGCCGCGAAGTAGCCGGCACCGTCGACGCGCTCGGCGAGGGCACCGACCCGAGCTGGCTCGGCAAGCGCGTCGTCGCCCACCTGGGCATGGCCCCCGGCGGCTACGCCGAGCTCGCCGTCGTCGACGCCGCCAAGCTCCACGCCCTGCCCGACACCCTCGGCGACGCCGAAGCCGTCGCCATGATCGGCACCGGCCGCACGACGCTGGGCATCCTGCAGTTCACCGAACTCGGCCCCGACTCGATCGCCATCGTCCCGGCCGCCGCCGGCGGCATCGGCACCCTCCTCGTCCAGTATGCGAAGAACGCCGGCGCCACCGTCATCGGCCTCGCAGGCGGCCCCGAGAAGGCGGCCCTCGTACGGGAGAACGGCGCGGACCTGGCGGTCGACTACAAGCAGCCGGACTGGCCGCTGAAGGTCCGCGCGTACCTGGGCGACCGTACCGCCACCATCGTCTTCGACTCGGTGGGCGGCGACACCGGCCGCGCGGCCGTCGACCTCCTCGGCAAGGGCGGGCAGCACCTCGTCTTCGGCTGGTCCGGTCAGGGCGTCCACGACGGCGAACCGCTCACCTTCACCGACGAGGAACTCGCCACCCGAGGCATCACCTCCGACAGCGTCCTCGGTCCGGTCATGCTCCAGAAGGCCGGCGGCGACGTCCGCAACCTCGAACTCGCCTCCCTCGCCGCGGCCACCGAAGGCACCCTCCGCCCGGCCGTCCACCGCTTCCCCCTCGCCGAAGCGGCAGCCGCCCACCGCGCCCTGGAGACCAGGGGCACGATCGGCAAGGTGGTCCTGATCCCGTAGGGCCCACAGGAACCCACCGGAGCTCCCGTAGGGCCCCACAGGAACCCACCGGAGCTCCCGTAGCGCCCCACAAGGGCCCACCAGGGCTACGAGTCGAGAACGGCGGCGACGCCCTCGATCTCGACGAGCTGATCGTCATAGCCGAGCACCGTGACCCCCATCAGCGTGCTGGGCACATCATGGTCACCGAAGGCGTCCCGCACGACCTCCCAGGCGGTCACCAGATCCCCCTGGCGCGAGGACGCCACAAGGACCCGCGTGCTGATGACGTCCTCCAGCGACGCCCCGGCGGCGGCGAGGGCAACCCGCATGTTCTCGACGGCCTTCGCCGCCTGCCCCGCGTAGTCGCCGACCGCCGCCGTCGACCCGTCCTCGTTCAACGGACAGGCCCCGGCGAGGAACACGAGCCGGGCCTCGGCGGGCGCGGTCGCCGCGTACGCGTACTCGGCCACATCGGACAGGGCATTGGAGCGGATCAAGGTAATGGCACGCGCCACGGTCGTCACGTTCCCCTCTGACGTTCTGGTCGTCACAAACTCGACCATCCTGGCAGCGCTCCCGAGGCCCTCGCCTCCCTTTATTCACCCCGTTACTCACGCCCGCTGCCCACCGCCGCCGTTCACCCCCGCGCACCCAGCTCCGCGAGCGCGCCGTCCGTCAGCCGGTACACCGTCCACTCGTCCTGCGGCCGTGCCCCCAGCGACTCGTAGAAGTCGATCGACGGGGTGATCCAGTTCAGGACCGACCACTCCAGTCGCTCGTACCCCCGCTCCACACAGATCCGCGCCAACTCCCGCAGCAGCGCCTTCCCGTGCCCGCCGCCGCGGCTCGTCGGCCGCACGTACAGGTCCTCCAGGTAGATCCCGTGCACCCCGCGCCACGTCGAGAAGTTCAGGAACCACAGCGCGAAGCCCACCACCTCGCCCCCGTCCGTCTCCGCGATGTGCGCGAACGCCGCAGGGCGCTCCCCGAACAGGGCTTCGCGCAACTGCTCCTCCGTCGCGCGGACCTCGTCCAGCGCCTTCTCGTACGTGGCGAGTTCACGGACCATCGCGTGGATCACAGGGACATCGGCAGGTGTGGCGGTACGAATCATGCGCCCACCCTGCACCGGATCACCCCGCGCGTGCCAGCAGCGTCCGAGCGATGAGCACCTGTTCCTCGTCCAGCTCGGGCTCCCCGTCATCCACGTCCCACAGCCCGTTCTGCAACACCCGCCCGAACGTCCACGCCACCGCCCGGCCCCGGTCCAACCCCAGCGCCTCCGTCAGCAGATCGAAGCGCCACAGCGTCTCCGCCGGATCCGGATCGAACGCGCTCGTCAACGCCGGCAGCAGATCGAACCCGGGATCCCCCGCCAACGGCTTCGGGTCGATCGCCAACCACGGCTCCCGCTCCCCCGCGAGGATGTTGTCGACGTGCAGATCCCAGTGGAGCAGCCGATCCCCCGGCTGACCCACCACCTCCCGCACCGCCGCCGCGCAGTCCCGCAGCAGCCGCGCGTCCGACACCGTCGCCGTGTGCGGTGCCTTCGCGTCCCCGACGACGATCTTCGGGCCTTCCACCACCGTCGTGAGCCGGGAAGCCGCAGGCGAGAGCGTCGCCGACGAGGACACCGCCGGCGACGAACAGCCCGCCCCCGCAAGTCCCACGACCCCGACCGCCAGCGACGCCACGACAGCACGAACAGACCTGCGTACGGGCATGAAAAGGTCCTTTCGGAACAACGAAATCCGCACCTTCGAACCTAGGCCGCACCCCCACCCCGACCGGCCCGCCGAAAGACCCGGATCCGAAGGCCGAAGGCCCCCATCCATCCAGTACCCTCCCGCCCATGGTCAGCAGGAGCAGCACCGTCAACGGCGGCATCTCGTTCTGGTACGCGCAAGAAGGCACCCCCGCCCCCCGCGAACCGCTGCCCGGCGACACGACGGCCGACGTCTGCATCGTCGGCGGCGGCTACACGGGCCTCTGGACCGCCTACTACCTCAAGAAGGCCGTCCCCTTCCTCAACATCACCCTCCTCGAAGCCAAGTTCTGCGGCTACGGAGCCTCCGGACGCAACGGCGGCTGGCTCTACAACGGCATCGCCGGCCGCGACCGCTACGCCAAGATCCACGGCCACGAGGCGGCCGTCCGCCTCCAGCAGGCCATGAACGCCACCGTCGACGAGGTCATCACCGTCTGCGAAACCGAGAAGATCGACGCCGACATCCACCGCGGCGGCGTCCTCGAGATCGCCCACTCCCCCGCCCAGCTGGCCCGTCTCAAGGACTTCCACACGGTCGAGGTCGCCTTCGGCGAAACGGACCGCGAGCTCTACGGCGCCCGCGAGACCGCCGACCGTATCCGCGTCACCGGCGCCGTCGGCTCCAGCTGGACCCCGCACGGAGCCCGCCTCCACCCCGTGAAGCTGGTCAAGGGCCTCGCGGCAGCCGTCGAGGCGCTCGGCGTCACGATCCACGAGTCGACCCCCGTCACCGAGATCAAGCCGAAGCACGCGATCACCCCGTACGGCACCGTCCGCGCGCCCTACGTCCTGCGCTGCACCGAAGGCTTCACCGCCTCCCTCGCCGGCCAGCGCCGCACCTGGCTGCCGATGAACTCCTCCATGATCGCCACGGAGCCGCTGACCGACGCCCAGTGGGAATCCATCGGCTGGAACGGCCTCGAAACGCTCGGCGACATGGCCCACGCCTACATGTACGCCCAGCGCACCGCAGACGGCCGCATCGCCCTCGGCGGCCGCGGCGTCCCGTACCGCTACGGCTCCAGGACCGACAACGACGGCCGCACGCAGCCCCAGACCATCGAGGCCCTCCGCGAGATCCTCATCCGCTTCTTCCCCTCCCTCGCCGGCCTCGGCATCGCCCACGCCTGGTCCGGCGTCCTCGGCGTCCCCCGCGACTGGTGCGCCACCGTCACCCTCGACCGCTCCACCGGCCTCGGCTGGGCCGGCGGCTACGTCGGCTCGGGCGTCACCACGACCAACCTCGCCGCCCGCACCCTCCGCGACCTGATCCAACAGGACTCCGGCCAGTCCGGCCCGACGGACCTGACCACCCTCCCCTGGGTCAACCACAAGGTCCGCAAATGGGAACCGGAACCCCTGCGCTGGCTCGGAGTCCAAACGATGTACGCGGCCTACCGCACGGCCGACCACCAGGAATCCACCGCCCACACGACGGAAACGTCCCGCATCGCAGCAATCGCCAACCACCTCTCCGGCCGCTGACCCCAGGCATGAGGGGTCGCCGAAGGCCCCGGACCTCCACGAGGTCCGGGGCCTTCCGCTCGTAGCCCCTACTCCACCTCGATGCCGAAGTCACCCACCAGCTCCGCGAGACCACCGCGGTAGCCCCTGCCGCCCAGAACGAAGTCCCAGTCGCCGCCGGCCCGCCGCCGGAAAGACCCCAGCACCAGCGCGGTCTCCCCCGCCCGGCCGTCCGACACGTCGAGCCGGTCCACCTCGGACCCCGAGCCGTCCCGCAGCCGGATCCCCGCATCGACGAACCCCGCGAGATCCGCCTCCGGGTTCACCTCCGGATCGACCGCCGCGACCAGCACCAACCGGTCGGCCCGCGCGGGCAGAGCCTCGAACGCGACCCGGACAGCGGCCTTGTCCCCCCACAACGCGGGCACCATCCGCACCGCACCGTCCGGTGTCGAGACGTTGTTGAAGAAGACGAAGTGCTCCTCCCCCAACACCCTGCCTCCCTCGCACACCAACGCGCACACGTCCAGGGCCACCGACCCCGACCACACCATCCCCAGCACGTTGGCGTCCTCGTCGGCCTCAGGCGGAGCCGGCGCCTCGGACACCACCGTCGGGGCCTGCGGCGCTCCCGTCCCCAGACGGCCCCGCAAGCCGTGCTGATGCAGCAGATCCACCAGCTCCGCACCCGAGATCAGCGTCAGCGGCTTGCCGTTGGCGAACGTGTACGACCCCGGCCCGAACCCGGACGTCGTCACCAGCACCCCCTTGTTGGCACCCGCCCCCTGCACCGTGCCGTACAGATCACGCACCGCGCTCGGCGGCACCGTGTTCCGATACCGCTTCGCCTGCACGATGATCGACCCGCCACTGATCGGATCCGGATCCAGCGCCTCCACGTCCACACCGCCGTCGTTCGACCGCCGCGTCGTCACCGCCTGCAGCCCTCGCGCCCGGAACAGCTCGGCCACCAGCCCCTCGAACGCGATCGGATCCATCGCCAGGAGATCAGGCTCCTCGCCCTCCCCGTGCAGCACCACGTCCGAGCCCACCTGCTCCGGCACCGAGAGAGGCACCACCGTGACCCGCTCGTCGGGCTTCGTGGACAACCGCCCCGACAACGCCCCCGTCAGACAGTCCACCGCACTGACCAGCTGCAGATTCAGCCCGTCGAAGACCGTCCGCTCCACCGACACCGAAGCCAGACAGAGACGCGCGGCCAGCCCCGTCGCCGGATCCACACCCTCCACGAAACCGTTCAGCGCCACGCTCCGCAGAACACCGAACCGGTCGGCGGCGAAGAGCTCCCGCACGGCGAGCAGCACGCTCTGCGCCACCACGTCCCGGTACAGCGCCCGCCGCTGCGTCACCGGACGCGGGACCTCCTTCTCCTGGTCCGTGCTGGGCAGGTACTTGACCCCCTTGGCCTCCGGCACCACGTCGTACCCCGGCAGATCCCAGTCCAGGACCAGACCCCGAGCCCGCCTGTCGTACGCGGCCGACACCTGCCGCGGAAACCCCTCCGGCCACGCCGTCGACGCGTACAGCACGGCCGAGAAGAACTCGACCACCGTCTCCGGGTCGCCGGCCCGCAGCGACTCCACCATCCCGGCGATCCCGCTGTTGTGGGAGCGGATCTCCGCCAGCCGCCCCTCGGCCCACTGCTCGTACTGCGCCCGGTAGGCGGCCAGCTGCTGCTGCCGCCGGTTCTCCGCCTCCTGCGCCGCGTACCAGTCCCGCTCGAACCTCGCCCGAGCCTCGTGCTCCGCCTGCGCCCGCCCCGACGCCGTCCACGCACTCTGCGCCTGGTAGTGCCGCTGATCCGGCATCGCCACCGGCTGCGCCAGCGGACCCGGCGCGAACGACTCGATCTCCTCAGGCCGTCTCATCGACTCCACGCTGAACGCCGGCTCCCCGCACCCCCTCGCCAGCAGCCCCGACAACAGCTCGACCCGCTCGTCCAGCTCCCGCGTCCGCCGCAACGCGTCCGCGTCACGGTGCTGCCGGTACGCGGCCCGCTGCTCCCGCTGCATCCGCGCCACGTCCCGCTCGTGCGAACGCTGCGCCCGCTCCGCGTCCCGCTGCTGCCGCAACACCGCCTGCAGCTGCCCCTCCCGCTCCCGCTGTGCCAAACGCTGCGCTTCGGCCCACGCACCGATCAGCCCACTGGAACGCCGACTCATCCGCCGCACCCCTCCCCAGAACACCCCAGCCGGATATGCCCCCGTAACGCACAAGTGTCCCGGACCTGAGTGGTCCGGGACACGGCTTTGGTGGAGCCCCCTGTCGGATTCGAACCGACGACCTACGCATTACAAGTGCGGCGCTCTGGCCGGGCTGAGCTAAGGGGGCATCGCCTGCGGTGCGCTCACGCGCGAGGCTCCCCCACTCTACACAGCGCCATGAACCACCAGGGGATAAATCTCTCCGCCTCCGGCTGCTGACAGACCGGACGTCGCCAAGGTAGCGTCACCCCCAGTTCGCTCCGGTGGACTAGACCTCAATCCTTCCTTTACTCGGATCGTCCGGCACGTTCCTGCCGGTGAAGGGATTCATCACCATGGCTTCTGTCACTTTCGACAAGGCGACCCGGCTCTACCCGGGTTCCGACAAGCCCGCCGTCGACCAGCTCGAGATCGAGATCGAGGACGGTGAGTTCCTCGTTCTCGTCGGCCCGTCCGGCTGTGGCAAGTCGACCTCCCTGCGCATGCTCGCCGGTCTTGAGGACGTCAACGGCGGCTCCATCCGCATCGGTGACCGTGACGTCACGCACCTGCCGCCGAAGGACCGGGACATCGCGATGGTGTTCCAGAACTACGCGCTGTACCCGCACATGACCGTCGCCGACAACATGGGCTTCGCGCTCAAGATCGCCGGCGTCAACAAGAGCGAGATCCGCGCCAAGGTCGAAGAGGCCGCGAAGATCCTCGACCTCACGCCGTACCTGGACCGGAAGCCGAAGGCGCTCTCCGGTGGTCAGCGGCAGCGTGTCGCGATGGGTCGCGCGATCGTGCGTGAGCCGCAGGTGTTCCTCATGGACGAGCCGCTGTCGAACCTCGACGCCAAGCTCCGCGTCTCGACCCGTACGCAGATCGCCAGCCTGCAGCGCCGCCTCGGCATCACCACCGTGTACGTCACCCACGACCAGGTCGAGGCCCTCACCATGGGCGACCGGGTCGCCGTGCTGAAGGACGGTCTGCTCCAGCAGGTCGACTCGCCGCGGAACATGTACGACCGTCCCGCCAACCTCTTCGTCGCCGGCTTCATCGGCTCCCCGGCCATGAACCTGGTCGAGGTGCCGATCACCGAGGGCGGTGTGAAGTTCGGCAACAGCGTCGTCCCGGTCTCCCGTGACGCGCTCTCCGCCGCCTCCGCCAAGGGCGACACGACCGTCACGGTCGGCATCCGCCCCGAGCACTTCGACGTCTCGGGCGCCACCAGCAAGGAGGGCCTGGCCGTCTCCGTGAACGTCGTCGAGGAGCTCGGCGCCGACGGTTACGTCTACGGCTCCGCCCGCGTCGGCAGCGAGGACAAGGACCTGGTCGTCCGCGTCGGCGGCCGTGCCGTGCCGGAGAAGGGCTCGACGCTGCACGTCGTGCCGCGCCCGGACGAGCTGCACGTCTTCTCCACCTCGACGGGTGAGCGCCTCTCCGGCTGATCCACCCCTCGCCAGTGCCGTTCGGCCCTGTTCCCCGCTTGCGGGAACAGGGCCGTTCGCGTACACGAGTGGCGTGTCGACAAATACCCCGGCAGACCCGTCAATTCGGGCACCGACGTCAACACGGAATTCGAAAAGCCGCTTCGAACCATCCCTCGCGAGAGTGACTAAATGTCGCCATATCACTACCGGCCGCTACGCTCGCCTGCGTGACGCACACTGCCCGCCGTATCGGCCGCTCTCTCGCTCTCGTCCTGCCCGTCGTCCTGGTGCTCTCCGGGACGCTCGCGGTGTCCGCCGTTCCGTGGGCCGGCCAGGCCTCCGGGACCCAGATGCTCACCGCGTCCTCGGAGGACGTCTCCGTCCCCGCCAAGTCCCGTGCTCCGCAGGATATTCTGCGCGACCGCCTGCTCGCAGAGCTTCAGGAGAAGGACCCCGGCACGGCGTTGACGCACCTCCAGCGCGAGGTCGAGAACAGCCCGTCCCTCGCCAAGCACTGCATGTCCATCGCCCGCGCCCTCGGCAAGGCGGCCGTGCGGTACTACGGCCCGACCCGCGCCCAGTCCTACTCCCGCCCGGTCTGCGACACCTCGTTCGCGACCGGCGTGATGTACGCGAGCTGAGTCGCGAACCCACCCCGCGACACTGAACGGCTGCCTCACGAGGTGCGCATATCGTTCCCGGTATGGATACCTCTCCGACGCAGGCCGTGGTCCTGGCGGGCGGCCAGGGCTCGCGCCTGCGCCCGTACACCGACGACCGCCCCAAGCCGATGGTCGAGATCCCGGGCACCGGGACCCCGATCATCGGCCATCAGCTGTCCTGGCTCGCCGCCGAGGGCGTGACGGACGCCGTCGTGTCCTGCGGCCATCTCGCCGAGGTGCTCCAGGAGTGGCTCGAGGCCGCCGATCTGCCGCTCCGTGTGACGACCGTCGTCGAGTCGGAGCCGCTGGGCCGTGGCGGCGGCCTCAAGTACGCCGCCGCGCACCTGCCTGAGCCCGGGCAGCCCTGGTATGCCACGAACGGCGACATCTGGACCCGTTTCTCCCTGCGCGAGATGGCCGAGTTCCACGCGGAGCGGGACGCCACCGCCACGCTCGCCCTCGCCCGCCCCCGGATCCCGTGGGGCGCCGTGGAGACCGACACGTTCGGGCACATCACCGACTTCATCGAGTCGCCGCCGTCGCCGTTCCTCATCAACGCGGGCGTGTACGTCTTCTCCGCCGAGTTCACGGAGCTGCTCCCCGAGCGGGGCGATCACGAGCGCACCACGTTCCCCCGGCTGGCCAGGGAGCGCCGCCTCGCCGGCTTCCCGCTGCCCCAGGGGGCGTACTGGCGGGCGATCGACACCGCGAAGGACCTGACGGAGGCTGCGAAGGAGCTGGCCGCTCAGGGGTTGTGACAGCGGTTCGCACGTACGGGAAGGGCGGCACCACTCGGAAGTGGTGCCGCCCTTGTCGTGCGTAGGGGTCCGTCCGGACCGGGGCGTCAGCCCAGGAGGCCGCCGATCGGGTTCCGGTTGCCGCCGGAGGTGGCGCCGCTGGTGGGGTCGGTGGTGCCGGTGCCGCCGCTGCTCGTGCCGCCCGAGCCGGTCGGGCCGGAGCTGGTGGACGGCGGGGCCGCGGGCCTGGACTGGCTCGGGGTGCTGTCGGTGCCGCGGGTGGCGGTCGGGCGGCTCTCCGAGATCCGGCCGGTCTCCCGTACGGTCTCGCTCGGCTCGGCCTTCTCCTCGTCCTCGCGCTCGCCGCTCGCGCCGGCCGTCGCGGACGGCTTGGGGCGGGTGGAGGCGGACTGGGAGGGGCTGCGCTCGCCGGGCTCCTGCGGGAGGGACCGGCCGGGGAGGTGGTTGATCGGGTCGTCGTTGGGGCCGGGCACGGTGACCATCTCGGTGGACCGTACGGCGCCGCCGAGCATGGAGCCGAGGAGGAGCGTGAGGCCGACGACGACGGAGGCGACGAGGGCGCCGCGGCGCAGGACGCGACGGCGCAGCTCCCACAGTTCGGAGCGGGGTCCGAGGGTGCGCCAGGCTTCGCCGGCGAGACGTCCGTCGATGGAGTAGACGGGGGCGCCGGCGATGATCAGCGGAGACCAGGCGGCGAGGAAGATGATGTCGGCGGAGTCGTAGACCGGGACGCTCTTCCAGCTGACGGTGAGGATCAGCGCGGCGGAGAGCAGGGCGCCGATGACGGCGGCGACGCGCTGCCAGAGTCCGAAGACGGTGAGGACCCCGACGACGACCTGGAGGAAGGCGACGGTGAGTCCGGCGCCGACGGGGTGCTGGAGGGCGAAGTCGCGGAGGGGCTCGGCGAGGGCCCAGGGGTTGAGCGAGTTGAGCCACTTGACCATGGAGCCGCGTTCGCCGCCGTCGAAGTAGACGGGGTCGCAGAGCTTGCCCATGCCGGCGTAGATGGAGATGAAGCCGAGGAAGACGCGGAGCGGGAGGAGGACGACGCCGAGGTTCATCCGACGCCCGGGGTAGTAGGCGTGGCGGACCGGGTCGGCGCCGTGGCGGTGCGGGCGGGTGCGGTACTCGTCGTCGACGCCCCGGTCGTCGCGGTCGTCCCCGTAGGACGCGTCGTACGGACCGTCGTGCGGGCGATCGTGCGGGCCGCCGCCGTACGGCCCGTCGTAGGCGCCTTCGGCGCGCCGCATGGGCGGCAGCAGCGGGGCAGCCGGCTCGGCGGGGACGACGGGGGTCGGCATGGTGTCGTCGATCCGCGGAATGGCCTGGGTGATGCCCGCGTCGAGGCGTCCGGGGGGCTCCAGGGTGGAGACCGAGGACTCCCGTACGGCCTGGAGCAGTCCGGTGGCGCCGGGGTCGCCGGGCGCGGACTTTCCGGTCCACACGACGGGCCGCCGGCGCCCGGCGGCCGCGCCCGCTCCGGCGAGGGCCGAACTGCGGGCGGCGGCGGCGAACTTCGGCTGCTGGGCCGGCGCGAGCCGCACACGGAAGCTGGCGTGGTTCACGATGACCTGCGCGGGGTCGGAATCCACTTTGACCATGCTCAGCGCGGGCTGATCGTCGAACCCCGGCCGGGGCGTTCTGGTGTCCACACTCATCTAACCGAGTGACGCGGGTTTAGGACACTGCCTTGACGGGCGGGAAATGTCCGAGGCCCGTCAAGATCAATGTCACTGGGGTGCACAGCCGGGGGAACCCTTGTTCCATGATGCGCCGTCAGTTGACTTTACAATCGCGGGACGCCAGTCGAGGGGAGCGACATCATGGCCAGCCCCATTCAGCACGGTCGGAACGGTCAGCCCGGTCCGCCGGCACCACCGCAGGTCCCGCAGCAACGAGCCTCGGACGGAGCTCCGTTGCCGGGATCGGAGCCCGCACCGGACACGCCGGGCCAGCCGCCTGTGCCGGAGCCGGCGCGTCGGGGGAACCAGCTCGTGTTCTCGGATCTGACGAACTACCCGGTCATGGCCCAGGCGCTCGACGACCAGTGGCTCCCGGCGGAGTTGGCCGCGGGCCGCCAGGAGCCGGGGGCTCCCCGGAGGGTGCCCGGAGGCGTCGCCGCCGCCTCCGCCGAGTTGCGCCGCTCGCTCGTCAACAGCGGGACCCTGGTGGTCAATCGGGCCTTCTTCGTGAACAACGAGGCGCTGTACGCGAACTTCGTCCCGCAGGCGGAGGCGGATGACCGCAAGGCGTTCGCGCAGCTGCTGAACGACCGTGTGATCGTCCCGTACCTGTACAAGGAGCGGGCCGGCACCGACGAGTTCCCCTTCACGCACGACGCGGTCGCCGGCCGTGCCTGGCGGCGACTGGTCTCGGAGGAGTCCGACCCCGCGTACGTGCGTCTGGACTGGGACGAGGAGGCGAACCAGACCGGCGCCGACCGCATAGGTCAGCGGTTCACCCGGCAGCTGGCCGGGCTGCGGTGGCTGCGCGCCCCGCAGCTCGCGAAGGACCTCGGGATTCCGGAGGAGCTGGCCCATGCGATGGGCGAGGGGATCCTGAAGGACATCCTCGTGTGGGCGGCCTCCCAGGACCGGACGAGCAACATCACGCGGAGCGCGCTCTACCGGCAGTTCCTCTCGCGTCCGGGCACGGCCCCGCACGAGAGCCTGCTGCGGGACGGCGACGAGATCGTGCCGACGAAGCAGCTGATCGACCTCATGTACAACCTGGGAGTGCCGGACGCGAGCGGGCTCGTCGCGGCGACGCCGCCGGGTTCTCCGCCGCGTCGGACGCTTCAGGAGGAGGTCTCGCCCGACGCGCAGGCGCAGGATCCGGAGGCGGTCGGCCGGCTGGTGCGGAACCTGGTCGCCGATTCACTGCACCGGGCGGTCGACGGACCGAACTCGTACGCCGGTCTGTCCCTTGCCGACATCGTCGGTCTGCGCGAGACGGGTGAGTGGCAGGCGTATGTGGCGTCGCTCGACGCGTTCATCCACGGCAGCTTCCGGGACGGGCGGATTCCGAGTTCGGAGGAGTTCTCGCAGCGGACCGCGACGATCGCCCGGAACCACGCGCGGATGCTGAAGGCGGCGCGGGCGGCCAGCCGCTCGCGCGAGGGGTTCGCCCGGGAGATCACCACGTTGCTGGTGCTCGAGTCGGGCGGGGTGGCGCTGCAGGTCGCGAGTGGCGAGGAGGTGTCGCTGCTCTCCGGTTCGCTGCAGATGCTGACGGCGGTGGGCGGGGCGCTGAGCGTCCGTCTGGAGTTCTGGGACCGCGGTGCCCGGGACCGCCGCTCGGGCCTGGGACACTCGCTGACATTGCCGACGCTTCGGCTGGGCAACCTGAAGAAGGACTGGGAGGCCATCCTGGGGGCGTACGGCGGCCGTGTCGTCGAGACCGGGCGGGCGCCCGGTGGGAACGGGCAGGCCGACCAGCAGGGGCGGCACGGCTAGGACGGGTCCGGTGGCCCGGCCGGGCGTGGAGGGGAAGAGCATGAGCAGGGAGCCGGTGCGGCGGTACGAGCTGCTGCGCAGCGAGCGGCCGGAGCTGTTCCGCAACGACCCGGGCGGCATCGAGATCCTCACGGATCCGGCCGCCGTCGAGGCCGCGGGCGGAGTGCTGTACCAGGACCCGTACGTGATGCTCGTACGGGACGCCGTGCGCTTCCCCGACGGCCGTACCGGTACGTACATCCGCTCCGTGAGCCCGGCCGCCGAGCCGGGGTGTGTGATCCTGCCGCTGCTGGGCGACGGGATGGTGCTGATCGAGCACTACCGGCATGCGACGCGGTCCTGGCAGTGGGAGATTCCGCGCGGGTTCGGCACTCGGGGTCTGACGGACGAGGCGAACGCCGCGAAGGAGCTCGGGGAGGAGATCGGGGCGCGGGTGCGGGAGCTGATCCCGCTCGGTTCCCTGCATCCCGATTCGGGGGTGACGGGCGACCGGGTGCTGCTGTTCGCGGCCCGGATCGGCGCGGTGGGCCGGCTGGGGGTGGGCGAGGGCATCCGCAGCTCGCTGACGCTGCCGTTCGCGGAGGCCGAGTCCATGATCGCCGATGGGCGGATCACGGACGGCTTCACCATCGCCACCATGACGCGCGCCCGCCTGGCAGGCCTGACGGCCTGAGGCGGGCGCGGGTGCGGTTGCCGGTGCCGGCGGTTCAGCCCTGGCGGCGGCGGGCGACCTCGTAGAGGACGATGCCCGCGGCCACGCCTGCGTTCAGGGATTCGGCGCCACCCGGCATCGAGATGCGGACGCGGTAGTCGCAGGTCTCGCCGACCAGGCGGCCGAGGCCCTTGCCCTCGCTGCCGATGACGATGACGACCGGGCCGTCGAGCGCCTCCAGGTCCTCCACCGTGTGCTCGCCGTCGGCGGCGAGGCCGACGACCGTGAGGCCCTCCTTCTGGAAGCCCTCCAGCGCCCGGGTCAGGTTGGTGACGCGGGAGACCGGGGTGCGGGCGGCGGTGCCGGCCGAGGACTTCCAGGCGCCGGCGGTCATGCCGGCCGCGCGGCGCTCGGGGACGACGACGCCGTGGCCGCCGAAGGCGGAGACGGAGCGGACGATCGCGCCGAGGTTACGCGGGTCGGTGACACCGTCGAGGGCCACGATCAGCGGGTCCTCGTGGGCGTCGTACGCGGCCGCGGTGAGGTCCTCGGGGTGCGCGTACTCGTAGGGCGGGACCTGGAGGACGAGGCCCTGGTGGTTCAGGCCGTTCGTCATCCGGTCGAGCTCCTGGCGCGGGGCCTCCATCAGGTTGATGTTGCCCCGGTCGCCGGCGAGCTTGAGAACGTCGCGGACGCGCTCGTCGTTGTCGATGAACTGCTGGACGTAGAGCGTCGTCGCGGGGACGCCGTCACGCAGCGCCTCGAAGACCGGGTTACGGCCGACGACCATCTCCGAGGTGCCCTTGGGGCCGCCGCGGCGCGGGGCGGGGCGGCGGGCGGCGGCCTGCCGTGCCTGGGCGTTGGCGACGCGGTTCTTCTTGTGACCCTTACGGGCGGAGGCGGGCGGCGTGGGGCCCTTGCCCTCGAGGCCCTTGCGCCGCTGGCCACCGCTGCCGACCGTCGCGCCCTTCTTGTTGGACGTGCGGCGGTTTCTGCGCTGGCTGTTCCCGGCCATGACTACCTAATCCTCGGTGTTGCGTACATAGGTCTGTAAGTGAAGTGTGCCGCCCGGCTCCCCGAGCGGCACATCATCAGCGGTTGCCCAGCGTCCAGCGGGGGCCGTCGGGGCTGTCCTCGATGGCGAGGCCGGACTGGCCGAGCTGGTCGCGGATCGCGTCCGCGGTCGCCCAGTCCTTGCGCTCGCGGGCCGACTCGCGCTGCTGGAGAACGAGCCGTACGAGGGTGTCGACGACGCCGTGGAGCTCCTCGCCGCGGTCGGTCTCCTCGGCCCAGTGCGGGTCGAGGGGGTCCAGACCGAGGACGCCGAGCATGGCCCGGACCTCGGCCAGGCGGGCGATGGCCTCGTCCTTGTCGTCGGCCGCGAGGGCGCTGTTGCCCTGGCGGACGGTGGTGTGGATGATCGCGAGCGCCTGCGGGACGCCCAGGTCGTCGTCCATCGCCTCGGCGAAGGCCGGCGGCACCTCGGGGGCGGGCGGTACGGTCTTGCCCGCCTTCTCGGTGACGCGCTGGACGAAGCCCTCGATCCGCGCGAACGCGGACTCGGCCTCGCGCAGCGACTCCTCGCTGTACTCGATCATCGAACGGTAGTGCGGGGTGCCCAGGTAGTAGCGCAGGACGATGGGGCGCCAGTGCTTGACCATCTCGGAGACGAGCACCGAGTTGCCGAGCGACTTCGACATCTTCTCGCCGCTCATGGTGACCCAGGCGTTGTGCACCCAGTACGAGGCGAAGTCGTCGCCGAACGCCTTGGCCTGGGCGATCTCGTTCTCGTGGTGCGGGAAGATCAGGTCCAGGCCGCCGCCGTGGATGTCGAAGGCGGAGCCGAGGTACTTGTGCGCCATGGCCGAGCACTCCAGGTGCCAGCCGGGGCGGCCGCGGCCCCACGGCGTCTCCCAGTCGGGCTCGCCGGGCTTGGTGGCCTTCCACATCGCGAAGTCGCGCGGGTCCCGCTTTCCGGAGACGCCCTCGTCGGGCTGGCGCAGGTCGTCGATGTCCTGGTTGGACAGGGCGAGGTAGCCGGGGAACGAGCGGACGTCGAAGTAGACGCTGCCGTCGGCCTCGTAGGCGTGGCCGCGCTCGATGAGGCCGCGCATCATCTCGACCATCTCGGTGACATGGCCGGTGGCGCGGGGCTCGTACGTGGGCGGCAGGCAACCGAGCGCGTCGTAACCGGAGTTGAAGGCGCGCTCGTTCTCGTAGCCGATGGACCACCAGGGGCGGCCCTGGTCGGCGGCCTTGGCGATGATCTTGTCGTCGATGTCGGTGACGTTGCGGACGAACGTGACGTCGTAGCCGCGGTACTCGAACCAGCGGCGCATGATGTCGAAGTTCAGCCCCGAACGGATGTGGCCGATGTGCGGGGCGGCCTGGACGGTGGCGCCACAGAGGTAGATCGAGACGCGGCCCGGTGTGAGCGGGGTGAAGTCACGGATCTGCCGGGCGCTGGTGTCGTACAGGCGAATAGTCACCACTCCAGGGTAGTGGGCGTGTGGTAGTGCCCCGCGACCGATTGCGGCTCGCGGGGCGGGATTTTTCCGGCGGTGCGTCAGGTGGGGTGAGAGGGGGGCGTGGTCCGGTGCGCCGGGGGCGGGGGTGGACCAGCGCGGTCCGGTGCGTCGATGGCGGGGCGGTCGGCCGGCGCGGTCCAGTGGTCCGGCGGTGGGCCAGCGCGGTCCGGTGCGCCCAGCCGGGCAGTGGGCCAGCGCGGTCCGGTGCGTCGATGGCGGGGCGGTCAGGTGGCGCGGCCCGGTGGGTCGGGCGAGGGCGGTCGGGCGGCCGACGCGGCCCGGTGCGCCGGGCCGGGCGCGTGGACCAGCGCGGCCTGGTGCGTCCGGGTGGGCGGTGGACCAGCGCGGCCTGGCACGTCCGGGTGGGCGGTGGACCAGCGCGGTCCGGTGCGTCGGTGGCGGGGCGGTCGGGCGGCCGACGTGGTCCGGTGCGCCGGGCCGGGCGCGTGGACCAGCTGGTCCTGTGCGTCCAGCCGGGCGGTGGGCCAGCGCGGTCCGGTGGGGCGCGCCCGGCGCAGCAGTCGCGTCGTCCGGGGCCTCACCGGCCGTGGCTCAGGTTCGGCGGTAGACCAGTGCCGTCGCGAGGGCGGCCAGGCCCTCCGCGCGGCCGGTGAGGCCGAGGCCGTCCGTCGTCGTGCCGGAGACGGACACGGGCGCGCCGACCGCCTCGCTCAGCGCCTTCTGCGCCTCGTCGCGGCGCTTGCCGACCTTCGGGCGGACGCCGATGACCTGGACGGCGACGTTGCCGATCTCGTACCCCTCGGCGCGCACGATGCGGGCGGCCTCCGCGAGGAGCGTGACGCCGGCGGCGCCCGACCACTCGGGGCGGGAGGTGCCGAAGTGGGCTCCGAGGTCACCGACGCCGGCGGCGGAGAAGAGCGCGTCGCAGGCGGCGTGGGCGGCGACGTCCCCGTCGGAGTGCCCGGCGAGCCCGTACTCCTCGTCCTCCCACAGGAGGCCCGCGCACCACAGCTCGCGGCCCTTCTCGAAGGCGTGGACGTCGGTGCCGATACCGGTCCGGGGAATCAGGGGGGTGTCAGAAGCCATCGTTGGCCCTCCTGCGGGCGAGTACGGCCTCGGCCAGTACGAGATCGAGCGGACGGGTCACCTTGAACGCCTCCTCGTGGCCGGGGACGACCACGACGGGCGCGCCGAGCCGCTCGACCATGCCGGCGTCGTCGGTGGCACCGTCACCGGTGAGGGCGACGGTCGCATGGGCGTTGACGAGGGTCTCGTAGTCGAAGCCCTGCGGGGTCTGGACGGCGCGCAGCCGGGAGCGCTCGGGGGTGGCGACGACGCTCTCGGGGTCGCCCTTCGTCTCCGCGGGCTCGACCTCCTTGACCGTGTCGGCGACCGGGAGCGCGGGGACGACGGCGACGGCCCCGTCCCGTACGGCCTCGATGACGGCGTCGACCGTGTCGACGGGGACGAGCGGGCGGGCCGCGTCGTGCACGAGGACGGTGGAGACGCCCTCGGGCAGCGCTTCGAGGCCGAGCCGTACGGATTCCTGGCGGGTGTCTCCGCCGGGGACGACGAGGTAGTCGGTCCGCTCGGGCAGGGCGTGCGCGTCGAGGAGGTTCTTGACCTCGGCCGCGCCGTCGGAGGGGGCGACCACGACGACGAGGGAGACGGCGCGTGACGCGGCCATCGCCCGGACGGCGTGGATGAGCATGGGGGTGCCGTTCAGCGCACGGAGCGCCTTGGGGGCGCCCGGGCCGAGCCGTACGCCCCGGCCCGCCGCGGGGATCACAGCGGCGGTGCGCGCGGGACGCGTTTCGTCTGTCATCGGTTGCACTCCGGCAGGTTTGTTTGCTCGGCCGACATGGGTATGGCCTCACCGTGCTGGACGCGGCGCCTTGACCGGGCCCTTTCCGTGACGACGGTCGGGGCGTACCGCGCGGCACAGGGGATGTGGCACAGGAGGACGCGAGGGGGGCGGTTGTAGCAGCGCCGTGGACGGCCGGATCGCGAGGCGACGGACGTCGGGACGACGGTCATTCATCGACGCGGTGAACGGGTCCGCAAGGACGCGAACATGCCGCAGCGCCCGGCGACAGTGCTGTGAGTCTCACAGCACGTCAACGGGCACCGCGGCATCGCTTCATTCAGGACGCGAGGACCTCGTCGAGGAGAGCCTCGGCCTTGTCCTCGTTCGTGTTCTCCGCGAGGGCCAGCTCGCTCACCAGGATCTGCCGAGCCTTGGCGAGCATGCGCTTCTCACCTGCGGACAGCCCGCGCTCGCGCTCCCGGCGCCACAGGTCGCGGACTACTTCGGCGACCTTGATGACATCGCCGGAGGCGAGCTTCTCGAGATTTGCCTTGTAGCGGCGCGACCAGTTGGTCGGCTCTTCGGCGTACGGCGCACGCAGCACCTCGAAGACCCGGTCCAGCCCGTCCTGACCGACCACATCGCGAACACCGACGAACTCCGCATTGTCCGCCGGCACACGAACCGTCAGGTCGCCCTGGGCGACCTTGAGCACCAAGTAGGTCTTGTCCACGCCTTTGATCTGGCGAGTTTCGATGGCCTCGATCAGCGCGGCCCCGTGATGGGGATAGACCACGGTGTCGCCAACCTTGAACGTCATGTGACAGGTACCCCTTCCGTGGCTATCCAGGGTAACACGGATACGGCTTCTTCTGAATGGCGTTTTCGCAGGTCAGGGCATATCTCGGGGCTTGACAACAGCGACGCGAACGTGCTGCGGAGGGCTTGCGGAAGGCGGTATTCGCAGGTCGGAGCGGCTGCGCGGACGGAGAGAAACGCGCACGTTACACCCGCCCGGAGGGCTCCAAGAGAGGAACGATGTCCTGTTTTGACCGGTTCGCGTCGCCCCTCTCACCGTACTCCGTTCGAGGATCGGTCACCCGTACGGATGCTTCCGGCGTCGAATCCCGAATTGATCACCCGAGCACCGCGGCGGGGTTTTTCCGCGGTGCGGGCGGAGGAATGCGCGGACGCTCGACGAATTGATCAAGGCGGTTATGTGAACGGCGCGTCAATGGGTCGTGTTCCGGCCATCACGGAGGGCTCGTGCAGGGCACACGGAGCGCACCCGGAGGGGCCGGAGACGCGAAGGGGCGGGTCGGGTGCGGGACGGAGAGTGCGGCTCGGTAACCTAAGCGCGCTGACGCACCTTTAGCTCTTCCTTAGCCGGTTGGTCCTGAGCCCGACCCCAGCCGGCCGCCCTTAGCCTGTCCGTACGTCCTAGGAGTTGCCGCCGCCGTGAGCCGCAGCCTTCGACGCGGCGCCCTCGCCGCCACCGCCATCGTGATCTCGATCGCCTCGCTGACCGCCTGTGGCGCCGGCAACAACGCACAGACGCTCGGAGTCAAGCCGGACAACGCCGCCGTCACCGTGGACGACGTCAAGATCCAGAACGCACTCGTCATCACCCAGCCCGACGCCACCGTGCAGGGCCCCGCCGTCGTCTCGGCCACGGTCTTCAACAACGGCAGCACCCAGCAGACCCTCGACGCGATCACCCTGCCGGGCACGCGCGCCACGGTGGTCCTGAAGCCCGCCGAGGGCTCCGGCCCGATCACCGTCCCCGCGGGCGGCTCGGTCGTCATCGGCGGCGAGGGCAACGCCACCGCCACGATCGAGGACGGCCGGCTGGCCGCGAAGAACGGCGACGCGCAGGAGGTCGTCTTCAAGCTCAGCAAGACCGGCGACGTGGGCCTGGAGGCGTTCGTCGTCCCGGCGACCAGCTACTTCAAGGACTACGGCCCGACCGAGATCCCGAAGCCGCCGGCCGCCTCGCCGACGGCGTCCCCGACCGCGACGGCGGGCCACGGCGCCGAGGACGGCTCCACGGCCACCCCGTCGGGCACGGCCACCCCGTCGGGCACGGCCACCCCGTCGGGCGACGCGAGCCACTCGTCCGCGGGCCACTGACGTCACGCGCACAGCCCAGCACAGCGCACGAGAGGGGGCGCCCCCCCCGGCCAAGGCGCCGGGGGGCCGCAGCGGGGGGGTGAGGCCCCCCCGCCGGGGCGGC